>CAUGKJ010000233.1 GCA_959600045.1 uncultured Haemophilus sp. | reverse complement strand
CACTTTTTATTTATTCATTACATCTCGACAGATTTGGGAAAATTTAGACATTAATGCAAAAAGTTGAGTAGATTTCTCTTTTCCAAATACATTAAATGCATTCTCAAACATCTCTGTGGTCGCCTTATAAATCGGTTCTGCTTGCAATTTACCTGCATTTGTTAATTGCATAATTCGTTCACGCTTATCCATTGAACTCGGATAAAATTCAATCCAGCCTTTTTCTCGAAATTCTTTACAAATATTAAACACGGTTTGTTTTGGCATATACCATTCATCACAAATTTGCTTTTGCGTGCATTGCCCATTTTCAGCACTAGCCAAACAATAAAGCACTGCAAAATGATTGTAATTAAGTGCAAACTTAAGATCGATCCATGTATCCAGTACCTCATCAATTTCTGAAATGTGCTTACCAAGCAACTCAAAATTATTCATTTCTATCCCTCAACTTTCTTTGTTTGTCTTATTCTATCATTTCAAGCATAAAAATATAGTCTTAAAATTTACTTTATTTTAGTAAATTTTGAGACTATAATTTATGCAATTTAGTAAATTATTGGACTATATTTTTATGACTAAAATGACTTCAAATGCGATAGAAAATATTAAATCAATCGCCAAAAACAACAAAAAACGTCTTTTCTTTACTTTCAGCTTGGTCACATTAGAGAACATTCTCTTTATTACTTATCCCGTTTTTGGGGGCTTTGCTGTTAATGCAATAATGAATGGAGATGTCTTGCTTTCACTTAGCTATTCCCTTTTAGTGCTTATCATTTGGGGAATTGGTGCAGCTCGCCGTGCAGTAGATACTCGTAGTTTTGCTCGTATTTACGCAGAGCTTGCCGTACCGGTTATCATTAACCAACGAGAAAAAGGATTAAACATCTCAGCAATTACTGCTCGTGTAGCATTATCACGTCAATTTGTGGACTTTTTTGAACAACATCTACCAACATTAATTATGTCGAGTTTTTCCATCGTTGGTGCGGCTATAATGTTATTGTGGCTAGAATTTTGGTCTGGCATAACGGCTTGTTTAATATTGGTGTTTTTTGGTCTTTTATTACCTAAATACTCAAAAACAAATGATTTGCTTTATTTAAAGCTTAACGATCGGTTAGAAAAAGAAGTCAACGTAATTGAGCAAAAAAGCAATTATCACTTAAATAAACATTATGACTGGCTTGCCTATTTACGTATCCGTTTATCTAATCGTGAAGCAAGCGGTTATTTATGGATTGGCATCGCATCAGCTATTTTATTTGGCGTTACTGTAGTTAATTTAGCCACAACTAAAGGTGTGCAAGCTGGGCATATTTATGCAGTAATTACTTATCTTTGGACATTTGCGATTAGCCTCGATGATGTACCTCGATTACTCGAGCAATTTTCTAATTTGAAAGATATAGGAAAACGAGTTGAGGTTTAACTACTATAAGCAAAATATAGATGAATTTGACCGCGCTTTTTGTTTTCTGTTTCTTGCGGTATCATACGTGCAATTGACTTAATGAAGGAAAACCCAATGACAACTGATATTCAAAAACTTGATCCCGATGCAGCGATTGATCTTGCTTATGATATTTTCTTAGAAATGGCGGGGGAAAATCTCGATCCCGCTGATATTATGCTATTCAATCTGCAATTTGAAGATCGTGGAGCGGTCGAGTTTGTCGAAACTGCCGATGATTGGGAACAAGAAATTGGGGTGTTAATCGATCCTGACGCTTTTGCTGAAGTTTGGGTGGGTTTAGTGAATGAGAAAGATGAAATGGATGATGTGTTTGCGAAATTCTTAATTTCACACCGAGAAGAAGATCGTGAATTCCACGTTATTTGGAAAAAATAGCACTCTTCTCACACATATCAATTTACAAACTAAAACCGGTTTAATTTTAAATTAAACCGGTTTTTGCTTAACAGATTCGTGGTAAAGGTTCGTTGCGTGGTAGGTCTAATAAACGACTTTGACCGAAAAGACCAACTGCTCGAACTTTACCATCAGTCGTTACCTCGCCGATTACGGTCGCATTTTCACCTAATGGATGGCTACGAAGTGCGGTCAGAATTTCAGCTGTTTTTTCTTTGTCCGCCACAATCACCAATTTGCCTTCATTAGCAAAATTCAACGCATCCAAACCGAGTAATTCGCAAATACCACGTACTTCCTGACGAATTGGTAATACCGTTTCATCAATTTGAATCCCTACTTTTTGTGCCTGTGCAAATTCGTGAAGTACTGCATTCACACCACCACGGGTCGCATCACGTACAGCTTTCACCCCTTCAATTGGACGAATGCAATCAATGAGCGGTGCAAGCACAGCACAATCACTGCGTAAATCTGTTTGAATACCAAGATTTTCACGTAAATTCAAAATGGTTGCTCCATGATCACCCAAAGTACCACTGACAATAATCTGATCACCTGGTTGAATGCGATGCACGCCCCAGTCGAGTCCGTTTGGACTCACACCAATACCTGCTGTATTGATC
>CAUGKJ010000232.1 GCA_959600045.1 uncultured Haemophilus sp. | reverse complement strand
GTGCGTACTTTAGTGGCGACTAATGATAACTTCGGTAAAGCCGCACCCGATGATGCTCAAACTCAAGCGAACTGCGATAATTTATTAAAACCATTAATCGACCGTGGTGAATTAGTCATCACTCAAGGCTTTATCGGTCGTGAACCTGGCGGTAAAACGACGACTTTAGGCCGTGGTGGTAGCGACTACTCTGCGGCACTTTTAGCAGAAGTATTAAACGCAAAAGATGTCTTAATTTGGACGGATGTAGCTGGAATTTATACGACCGATCCACGTATCGTACCAAATGCACAACGTATTGATACCATGAGCTTTGCTGAAGCGGCTGAAATGGCAACCTTTGGGGCGAAAGTATTACACCCTGCGACATTACTTCCTGCTGTGCGCAGTAATATCCCTGTTTATGTGGGTTCAAGTAAAGCACCTGAAGCCGGCGGTACTTGGGTGACACGTGACCCGCAACCTCGCCCAACATTCCGTGCCATTGCATTACGTCGCGATCAAACCCTATTAACACTTTCAAGCCTCAGTATGCTACATGCACAAGGCTTCCTAGCGAATGTATTCACTATCTTAGCGAAATATAAAATTTCTGTGGATACGATCACAACCTCTGAAGTAAGCATTGCATTAACCTTAGATAAAACGGGCTCTGCTTCATCTGGTGTAGAATTACTTTCTCCTGAATTATTAGAAGAATTAAGCCAATACTGCACCGTGAAAGTGGATACAGGCTTATCGCTTGTCGCATTAATTGGAAATGATTTACACCTCGCTTCAGGTGTTGCAAAACGTATTTTTGACACTCTTGAAGGCTATAACATTCGCATGATTAGCTATGGCGCAAGCACCAATAACATTTGTATGCTAGCACATAGTGACAAAGCAGATGATGTGGTTCGTTCATTACACAAATCATTGTTTGAATAAAAAATTTACTGAAAGTGCGGTTTAAAATAACCGCACTTTTTTACGTTTAAAATTTGAGATTACGACCAAAAAAGAGTAAAGTAATCGTTTGTCTGATTTATAAACTTACGCAAACTTAAGGCGGAAATTATGGGAAAAAGTGTTGTTGTTCTTGGCGCTCAGTGGGGCGATGAAGGGAAAGGCAAGATCGTTGATTTATTAACAGATCGCGTTAAATATGTGGTGCGTTACCAAGGTGGTCACAACGCAGGTCACACTTTAATTATTAATGGTGAAAAAACCGTATTACGCTTAATTCCATCAGGTATTTTACGTGATAACGTGACCTGTTTAATTGGTAACGGTGTGGTGCTTTCTCCTGCTGCATTAATGCAAGAAATGGGCGAATTAGAAAGCCGTGGCGTAAAAGTACGTGAACGTTTATTAATTTCAGAAGCTTGTCCATTAATCCTACCTTATCACGTTGCAATGGATCACGCGCGTGAAGCCGCATTAGGTAAAAAAGCCATTGGTACAACCGGTCGTGGTATCGGTCCAGCTTATGAAGATAAAGTGGCTCGTCGTGGTTTACGTGTGGGTGATTTATTCAATCGCGAAGCCTTTGCTGAGAAATTAAAAAATATCCTTGAATACTATAATTTCCAATTGGTGAACTACTACAAAGTAGAACCTGTTGATTATCAAAAAACATTAGACGATGTGTTCGCGGTAGCTGATATTATTACTGGCATGGTAGCAGATATCACAACTATTTTAGATACTGCTCGTAAAAATGGCGACAACATCCTATTCGAAGGTGCACAAGGCACCATGCTTGATATCGACCACGGCACCTATCCGTATGTAACCAGTTCGAACACCACAGCAGGCGGCGTAGCAACTGGTTCTGGTTTCGGTCCTCGTAACCTCGATTATGTGTTAGGTATCATCAAAGCATACTGTACACGTGTTGGTGGCGGTCCATTCACTACTGAATTATTCGATGAAACCGGTGCTGAAATTGCCCGTAAAGGTAACGAATTTGGTGCAGTAACTGGTCGTCCACGTCGTTGTGGTTGGTTCGATGCTGTAGCGATTCGCCGTGCAATTCAACTTAACTCAATTTCTGGTTTCTGCATGACCAAACTAGACGTACTAGATGGCTTCGATGAAGTAAAAATCTGTACGGCTTACAAAATGCCAAATGGCGAAATCGTTGAATATGCACCATTAGCCGCAAAAGATTGGGAAGGCGTAGAACCAATTTACGAAACCTTACCTGGTTGGAAAGAAAACACCTTTGGTGTGACTGATGTAAATAAATTACCGCAAAATTGCCGTGATTACATCAAACGTATCGAAGAAGTAACTGGCGTACCAGTGGCTATCCTTTCAACGGGTCCAGATCGTGTTCAAACAATGATTTTACGCGATCCATTTGCCGCCTAAAACAACATAAAAATAAACCGCACTTTGGCACAACCAAGTGCGGTTATTTTTTAAGGAGTTTTTGATGACTGAACAAGATATTGTTGACTACCTAAAAAATCACCCAGATTTTTTTACTCATCACCCAGAACTACTTCAACAGCTTACTATTCTGCA
>CAUGKJ010000231.1 GCA_959600045.1 uncultured Haemophilus sp. | reverse complement strand
GCCCCTCTTGGTGGAAAAAAAATTGGCAACGGGTTGCGTGGCGTTTCTCTCTCGCAATCCTGGCGTTTTTCATTTGTTTTCGCTTTATCCCAGTCCCCTTCTCTGCCTATATGGTACAGCAAAAAATCGGGCACTTATTACAGTTAGATTTCAGCTATTCAATCAAATATGATTGGGTGAGTCTTGATGAACTCTCACCGAATATGCAACTTGCGGTAATTGCTGCTGAAGATCAAAAATTCCCCCACCATTGGGGCTTTGATTTTGAGGCAATTCAAAAGGCTTTTAAATTCAATGAAAAATCTCGCCGAACCCGAGGCGCTTCAACGATTTCTCAACAAACAGCAAAAAACCTCGTTCTCTGGCATGGACAAAGTTGGTTTCGTAAAGGGTTAGAAGTTCCCACAACGGCATTAATGGAAATCTTTTGGTCCAAAGAGCGGATTTTAGAAGTGTATTTAAACATTGCAGAATTTGGTAATGGCATCTTTGGTGTGGAAGCTGCCAGCCGTTATTACTTCAAAAAATCGGCAAAGAATTTAACTCAATCAGAAGCAGCATTACTCGCTGCGGTTTTACCGAATCCTATCATCTATAAAGTAAATAAGCCTAGTGCGTTAGTTCGTAAAAAACAAAGCTGGATTATGGGAAAAATGAATGGATTAGGCTTGAATTATCTAAAAGAAATGTAGATTTCTATAAAGAAAAAACCTTGAAACTCACTTTACGTTTCAAGGTTTTAAATTTGGTGGAGATAATCGGGATCGAACCGACGACCTCTTGAATGCCATTCAAGCGCTCTCCCAACTGAGCTATATCCCCAAATAACGCAAGCTATGATAAATTTCGGCTGATAAACTGTCAATATTGAAATAATCAAATCCCGCTTATCAGCCTAAATATTAAGCGTTTTGAGATTTAATAAAATCAATGGCACGTTGGATACGCGCTAACACACGTTCACGGCCGATGCCCACTAATGTCACATCCATTGAAGGTGATTGACCTGAGCCTGTTACAGCCACGCGTAACGGCATCCCAACTTTACCCATCCCTACTTCTAATTCAGCAGCGGTTTGTTCAATCGCTTCATGAGTAGAATGTAAATCCCAGCTAGAAAGTGCGGTCAATTTTTCTTTTACTTTTTCAAGTGGTTCAATCGCCGCCGCTTTAAAGTGTTTTTTCACCGCAGCTTCATCAAAACTTTCAAACTCTTCGAAGAAATAACGGCTTGCTGATGCCATTTCTTTTAAGGTTTTACAACGTTCTGCAAGCATTGTCACAATTTCAGTTAACGCTGGACCATTTGAAGTATCAATACCTTGATCTTTATAGTGCCATGCAAGGTGTTTTGCCACATATTCAGGTGGTAATTCACGAATGTAATGGTGATTTAACCACAATAATTTTTCCGTGTTAAATGCACTTGCTGACTTACTCACGTGATCTAATTCGAAGAATTTAATCATTTCTTCACGCGTAAAGATCTCTTGGTCACCATGACCCCAACCTAAACGAACAAGATAGTTGATTAAGGCTTCTGGTAAATAACCATCATCACGATATTGCATCACACTTACCGCACCATGACGTTTTGAAAGTTTTTGACCATCATCACCATTAATCATAGAAACGTGCGCATATACTGGAATTGGTGCGCCTAACGCTTTTAAGATATTAATTTGACGCGGAGTGTTGTTAATATGGTCTTCACCACGTACAACGTGAGTAATACCCATATCCCAGTCATCCACCACTACACAGAAGTTATAGGTTGGTGAACCGTCAGTACGACGAATAATTAAATCATCTAATTCGCTATTGCTGATTTCAATACGACCACGCACCGCATCATCAAACACGACTGAACCTTCTGTTGGGTTTTTAAAACGTACTACGTGTGGCTCATCGGCTGCATGATTGTGATCATGTAAACAATGACGGTCATAACGTGGTTTTTCTTTGTTTTGCTCTTGTGTATGGCGTAATTCTTCTAAACGTTCTTTAGAGCAATAACAACGATAAGCCAAGCCTTGTTCAATCATTTCATCAATCACTTGATTGTAACGATCAAAGCGTTTGGTTTGATAATAAGGACCATGTTCCCAAGCAAGGTTTAACCACTCCATTCCTTCAATGATTGCCGCTGTTGCTTCCGGTGTAGAACGCTCTAAATCGGTATCTTCAATACGTAGTACAAACTCACCGTTGTTATGTTTTGCAAATAACCAAGAGTAAAGGGCTGTACGTGCGCCGCCTACGTGTAAATAACCTGTTGGGCTTGGGGCAAAACGCGTACGTACTTTGACATTCGGATCTAATTCAAAAGGAGGATCAATTTTCATTTTCTTAATAACCTATTCATTTACAAAAATTACCTTTATTTTACTACGACTTGCGTGAGTTCTAAATAAAAAATCTGATTTTATGCCTATTTTTGCAACAACTAGACGCTTTTTCATAAAAATATATTGACTGAAATCTCATTATACTTATAATGCCAATCCACAGCATT
>CAUGKJ010000230.1 GCA_959600045.1 uncultured Haemophilus sp. | reverse complement strand
GCAATTACATCAAGGTTATCAAAATAAAGGCAAAGCATTTGGTGTCTTCCAAGAGAATTCCATCTTTGCACAAGATCTGAATCGTTTATTAGAAAATGAAATCAACTTTTTAAATTTCAGCCAACAATCCACAAAATTATTAGCGCAAGAATTGGGCAAATATAATTTTGCAGACAGCGGTACACTTATCCTATGCCAATATAACTTTTTAGCGACGGATTACCTATTCATTGCACTATTAGATAGTCGTATCAGCATGTTAGTTGACGAAAATCTTGAAATTCGTCGTACGGAATACTTAGATATTACACAATTTGATATTGCTGCGCGAATTAACTTAACTGATTTGCAAGTGAATGCAAACTCAAACCGCTATCTCACCTTCATTAAAGGTCGTGTTGGTCGTAAAATTAGTGACTTCTTTATGGATTTCTTAGGTGCAGAAGAAGGTTTAAATCCGCAAGTTCAAAACCAATGCCTATTACAAGCAGTCAGTGACTACTGTGAACAAGGTGAATTGAACAAAGAACAAACTCAAGCGGTGAAAAAACAGGTATTTGAATACTGTAAAGGGCAATTAGCAAGTGGTGATGAAATTGCCTTAACTGAACTTTCAGCCAATTTGCCGACTCTAAACGAGCGCCCTTTTGTCATCTTTACAGAAGAGCAAGATTACGGCTTGGAGGAAACCATTCCACCAGTACGCTCAGCCTTAAAAACATTAACGAAATTTTCGGGGTCGGGTAAAGGTGTGACATTAAGTTTTGATGCGGATTTATTAAATAACCGTATTGAATGGAATCCACTTACAGATACTTTAACAATCAAAGGGATACCACCAAATCTGAAAGATCAACTTCAAAAAGCATTAAAGTGCGATAATTAATTTGGCAAGATCATAAAGTTTCGGTATCATTCGACATAACTTTGCAGTAAAAGGTAAAAAATATGCAATTAAGAACATTTTTAGGTGCAGTTGTTTTAGCATTAAGTTTAACTTCTTGTTCAACAGTGCAAAAAGTCGTTTATCGTATTGATGTTCCACAAGGTAACTACTTAGAAGCGGCAACTGTGGCACAAGTAAAACCTGGCATGACAGCCCAACAAGTACAATATTTACTTGGCACACCGGTTTTAATTGATCCTTATAGTAACTTAACTTGGTATTACGTATTCTTACAACAACACTCTTACCAAAAACCTGAACAGCACACATTTACAGTGAAATTCGATCAAAACGGTTTAGTGAGCAGTGCAGAATTAGATAAGCCATTACCTGAAGTGGCAAAACAAGACGAAAATAATACTATTATCAGCACACCTGAAAATGCAGGTAAGAAAAGCTGGTGGAAATTCTGGTAATCATTAAAAAATAACACCTGCTTGTCATATCAAGCAGGTTCGTTGTATTACAAGGGAATGAAAATGTCAAAAATTCTATTAGTTGATGATGATATTGAACTAACAGATTTACTTGCTGAAGTTTTACGACTGACTGGTTTTGAGGTTGAAGTTGCCAATAATGGGCAAGAAGCGTTAGATAAGCTCAATGCAAGCCATCAGTTAGTTTTATTAGATATCATGATGCCTGTATTAAACGGCATTGAAACACTCAAGAAAATTCGCCAAATATCAAATGTCCCTGTGATGATGCTTACCGCACGTGGTGAAGAGATCGATCGTGTTCTTGGATTAGAACTCGGCGCCGATGACTATTTACCAAAACCATTTAACGATCGTGAACTGGTTGCTCGTATTAAAGCCATTTTACGTCGTGCTACACCAGCAGAAAAAGAAAATACTCAAAATTCGACCGCACTTTCATCAGAAGAAAATACATTAGAATTCTGTGGTTTAGTGCTTCATTCTGGTCTTCAACAAGCTTCTTATAACGGTCAAGATCTTGGTCTAACCAGCTCTGAATTTGCTCTACTTCATAAACTGGTACTTCGACCTGGACAAATTGTCTCTCGCGAAGAATTAAGCATGAATGTACTTGGCAAACACCTTTCTCCTTTTGATCGCTCGATTGATATGCATATGTCAAACTTGCGCAAAAAACTCCCAGAAAGAGACAATGGCTTACCGTGGCTTAAAACGCTACGTGGTCGTGGTTACTTGTTGGTTTGTGAATAATGCTTATCAAGAAATTCAGTTTAAATCAGCTCACGATACGCACATTTACCGTTTTTTGGTTGGCATTCTTTGCCATGACCGCACTTTTGGTCGCACTCCCTTATTTTGATAGCCGCTTATATTCTGACTTGAATCAAAATGAAATATCGAGCTATCAAAAGAAACTCGTTGAATCCATTCGTAACAATAGAATCACCGGTATCCTCGCTGGCGTACCAGTGCTTCCAACCGATAAATTTGACTCTGCTCGTCCTGTTATCATGACGCCGGAAAAAGAAATTTTTGGTGCTTTAGGTGAAGAAAGAATGCATATTGCTCAGTTCGCCCAAGAGTCCAGTAACTTTGCCCAACCACAACGTAAAACCTTTAAAGATATTCAACTTGCAGGCCCCTTTAAAGTCTATAG
>CAUGKJ010000229.1 GCA_959600045.1 uncultured Haemophilus sp. | reverse complement strand
CACCATTGGCTTCAGTGAAGAGATTGAAAGGGATATCGCCATAACCAGAGAATGGGTGTACTTTACGCACATCACGCGCAAAGCCAGAACCACGAATCATTGGCCCAACCGGGCTAAAGTCACGAGCGATATCTTTTGCCAAGACACCAACACCTACCGTACGTTGTTCCATATTCGGTGTGTTTAATAAAATATCGGTTAAAGTTTTGAGTTCTTCACGCATTTCACCGATAAGTTTAATACATTGCTCACGTTGATGTTTCAACATATCGCGACGCACACCACCGATAAGGTTAATACCATAGGTTTTACGTGCACCGGTTAGCACTTCTGCCAAAGTCATGGATTTCTCACGAACGCGGAAGAATTGCATAAAGCCAGTATCAAAGCCGGTAAAGTGGCTAGATAGACCCAAGTTTAATAAGTGACTATGTAAACGTTCTACTTCTAATAAAATTGCACGGATCCATTCAGCGCGTTTTGGAATTTGAATCCCCAAAGCGCTTTCCACAGAATTGGCGTAGGCCACACTATGTGTGAAACCACAAATCCCACATACACGGTCAGCCAGGAAGTTAACTTGGTCGTAATCCATACGGGTTTCTGCCAATTTTTCCATACCACGGTGCACATAGAACAAACGATAGTCCGCATCAATGATATCTTCCCCATCCACAAACAAACGGAAGTGTCCAGGTTCATCAGAAGTGATATGTAACGGGCCAAGTGGAACGATACGTGCTTCGCCTTTTTCGTTAATAAATTCGTATGTTTCTGTCGCGGTTGTCGGATCGGGACGTAAACGGTAATCCATTGAGTCTTTACGTAATGGATAAAGATCATCCGGCCAATCATCTGGCAACACTAAGCGGCGTTGGTCTGGTAAACCGACGGCTTTCAAACCATACATATCGAATAATTCACGTTCGCCCCAAACAGCCGCTTTGACTTTTGGTGTCACAGACGGAAATTCTAAGCTCACAGGATCAACTAAGGCTTTAATGGTGATAAAAGTTTTCACTTCCCCTTCCATGGAAAGTACGTAGTACACTGCATAGTTGCCATGAATTGAACGCTCATCATTCCCGAATACCAACGGTAACCAACCTTCATGTTGATAATAAAGGTATTCAACAACATCAGGTAACATATTGGTTTTAATGGTAAGTGTAACCTGATTTGGTGTTGACCACTCCTCATCCAAAATGGTATTTGGAAATTTTGCATTGACTGCTTCAATGTAATTTTTGCCAATCATTTTGGCTGGATCGACTGATGTATTTTTAGTTAATTCCATATATTTATCCCTCCTGTCGATCATTGCGCTAAACTTTGCCAAGGTAAAACTAACATTTCACCAAAAGACACTTGTTCAGATCCGAGTACAATTCCGACCGCACTTTTTAATAACTGCAAAATTGGTTCGGCAATATGAATACCCATAATAAACATGAATAACAATAAAATTGCCATCGCCACGAGTGAAACTTTGTTCACATCCCCCACTTCAACATTATCCGGTTGTTTGCCTAATACGGTTTTTAATACCATTAAAGACAATCCCGCTAACACGATAGTGAGTAAAATTAAACAGAACACCATTAACCAAGTTTTACCTGCGTAAATACCGGCAACAGCAATACTGAATTCACTGACGAACACGTTAAATGGTGGGATACCACCTAGTGCTAATGCACCACCGGCAAATAACACCGCCGTCATTGGTGCTACACGCCATAAACCACGTACTTGGTTCATATCACGTGTTTTATATTTTAATAATATGTTACCTGAAGCACAGAATAACAAGGTTTTCGCTAAACTATGGTTGATGGTATGTAATAAACCCGCAAATACACCGATTGGGCCACCTAAACCAAAGGCAAAGCTAATTAACCCCATGTTTTCAATACTGGAATATGCCAATAAACGTTTGATGTCAAATTGGACGATAATAAACAACGCCGCCACTAATACAGAGAGTAAACCAAATACCAACAATAAGGTTTGCGGGTATGTAGAACCGACTGCTTTAGAAACTAAGATGTAATAACGCAATACCACCAACATGGCACAATTCAATAATACAGCTGATAGAATCGCACTCACTGGACTTGGTGCCTCACTGTGTGCATCAGACAACCAAGTATGCATTGGGAATAGACCGCATTTAGTACCAAACCCAACCAAAATAAAGGCAAAAGCAAGATACATGAGCATTGGATTCAAACCCGCTGCCTGTTGATTAATTTCTGTCCAGAAAATAGCTTGGCTTGGGTCAGCTAAAAGATTAGTTCCATTAGAGAACGTTAAAATTGTGCCATACAATCCAAACGCCACCCCAACTGAACAAATAATGATGTATTTCCATGCTGCCTCAAGAGAGGTTTTTTGTTTGTATGTGCCGACCAAGAATGCAGAACTTAATGTAGTTGCTTCAATGGCTGCCCACATCAAAATCACATTATTGGTGATCACAGAAATAATCATGGTAAAGAAAAACAAATGCAAAAAGCCGTAATAATTGCAGTCTGTTTTCAAATCAAGAT
>CAUGKJ010000228.1 GCA_959600045.1 uncultured Haemophilus sp. | reverse complement strand
CAATTGAATTCTTTGATTATTATATCTATGCCGCTGCGGCAGTATTAGTTTTTAACACGCAATTCTTCCATAGTGGCGATCCCCTTTCAGATGATTTGCTTTCTCTTTCGACACTAGCCTTAGCATTCTTTGCTCGTCCAATTGGCTCTGCTTTATTTGGGCACTTTGGTGATAAGATTGGTCGTAAGAAAACCTTGGTCGCCTCTTTGGTTTTAATGGGCGGATCGACGGTCGTTATCGGTTTGTTGCCGACTTATTCTCAAATTGGTATTTGGGCACCGATTTTGTTATGTATTTGCCGAGTCGGTCAGGGGATTGGTCTTGGTGGTGAATGGGGCGGCGCTGCTTTAGTGGCAACAGAAAATGCACCAGAAGGAAAACGTGCTTGGTATGGTACATTCCCTCAATTAGGTGCGCCAATTGGTTTATTTGTCGCTAATGCGACCTTCTTCTTAGTGAGCTATTTCTGGGGGCAACAAGCCCTTGTTGAGTGGGCATGGCGTATCCCGTTTGTTTCTTCTTTAGTCTTAGTTTTAGTTGGGTTGTATGTTCGTTTAACTTTACATGAGAGCCATGTTTTCGTTGAAGCGGAAGTAAAAGGGAAAAAATTAAAAGCACCGGTGAGTGTGGTTTTCACTAAACACTTTAAACCAATGGTGATTGGTACATTTATCATGGTGGCAACCTATTCCTTGTTCTATATTATGACCGCCTTTGCTCAAGCGTATTCTCGTACACCGGCAACCCTTTCAGAAGCTGGCTATCCTATGGGGTTAGGCATTCCTGCCAATACCTTCACGGGATTACTTTTAATGAGTGCGATCGTTTTTGCGATTTTTATTAGTATTTCAGGTCTTTATGCAGATAAAATCGGTCGTCGTAAATGGTTGATTTGGACAACGGTCAGCATTTTAATTTTTGCATTATGTATGCCATTATTCCTTGGAAATGGTACACCGGCTTCTGTATTTGCTTTCTTAGTAATTGGTATGGCATTAATGGGCATGACATTTGGCCCAATGGCGGCGTTATTACCTGAATTATTCCCAACGGAAGTACGTTATTCTGGCGCCTCTTTAGCCTACAATATTGCATCCATTATCGGGGCAACCATTGCGGCAATGATTTCATTAAAAATCAATGCACTTTATGGCTTAATGGGTGTAGGGATTTATTTAGCCATTAATGCATTCTTAACCTTGTTAGCATTATTAGCCTCAAAAGAAACGAAAAACGTCGATTTAACGCAAATCTAGTGACAAATTGATAATGAAAAAGCTGATGTGAATAACATCAGCTTTTTTATTTATTGAAAGGCTGTAATAAAAAAGAGCGTATTGCTACGCTCTCAGTTTATAAAAGTGCGGTTAAAAACAGCGTGTTTTTATAAAAAGAATTAATCCTCACCCCATACTTCTTTAGCCATTTCTTCAACGTAACGAACTTTTGCCCATTGCTGTGCTTCCGTCATGATATTTCCTTCTTCAGTTGACGCAAAACCACATTGTGGGCTTAAGCAAAGCTGCTCAAGTGGAACATATTTAGTTGCTTCTTCAATGCGAGCTTTAATAGCCGCTTTATCTTCTAATTCAGGGAATTTTGAACTGATTAAGCCTAATACAATACGACCTTTGTGTGGATTATTAGCAAAGTGTTTTAATGGTTCAAACCCACCAGAACGCTCATCATCATATTCAAGGAAATAGCCATCGTATTGAGTTTGGCCGAATAACGCATCCGCAATAGGATCGTATGCGCCAGTTAATAAATAGGTTGAACGGAAATTGCCACGGCAAACGTGCGTTGTGATAACCATATCTGCTGGTTTAGCAGCTAATACAACCTGAATATTTTCAAGCGCCTGTGCTTTATCTGCTTCAAATTCTGGTTTTAGGTGATTGTTACAGAGTGAACCCCAATACACGTCATCAAATTGTAAATAACGGCAACCTGCATCATAGAAGGCTTTGATCGCATCTTTATAAGCTTGTTGAACATCTTTGGCAAATTCTGTACGTGTCGCATAAACGCCAGTATCCCATTGAATTGGATACATTAATTGATTTGGGCTTGGAATGGTATATTTTACGACGCCACGATCCCCAACAATGTCTTTTAATTTTTTGAAATGTTCGATAAATGGATGGTTTGGATTCCAAGATACTTTACCGCAGCAACGTGTATTATAAGGTTTGGTTTCCACACCATTAAATTTATAACCATGTTCCGGGTGATAACCTTCGATGCCATTTAGGTTTTCTAAGAAATCGATATGCCAAAATGCACGGCGATATTCTCCATCTGTGATGACTTGAATACCTGCATCTAACTGAGCTTGTACCAATTTAGCAATTTCTTGATCTTCAACTTCCGTTAATTGTTCACGAGAAAGTTCGCCAGCTGCAAATTTTGCACGAGCTTCTTTTAAAGGTTGAGAACGTAAATATGAGCCCACAGTATCAGCGTGAAAGGGAAGTGTTTTTGATGTCATGTTTATATCCTTCTTTTTTATTTTCGTATGATGATTTTAACGTAAGGATATTTCATGA
>CAUGKJ010000227.1 GCA_959600045.1 uncultured Haemophilus sp. | reverse complement strand
GCATGAATATCGGTCATTGTGACATCCGCTTTAGGGTGATGTTTTTTGATCATGGAACCAATGACACCCGCCCCACAACCAACGTCTAACACTTTGCCTTGAATTGGTGATGTTAGGGTAGAAAGTAGAAGCGACGTGCCACTATCAAGTTCATTGGCACTGAATACACCCGGCAAGCTGTAAATACGGAGATCACCTAATGCATCATTTTGGTAGCATTTCCAATAAGATTGAAGATCAAAGTGCGGTTGTTTTTGTAAGGAAAAATGGTATAAACCGCAACGACGAGCAGAGTCGATTTTGCCAATTTCACCATAAGGTTTAAGCAGTTTTTCAGCTGAACGGACGCCACAACGATTTTCACCGATAATCAACACTTCTTGACCAATTTTACTTTTGGCGAGTAGTTGCATCAGCTGAAAATTTACTTCTTGTTTATTCTTCGTCCAATAATAAATGATCAAATCGGATTGCGGCTGAAGTTCAACCTCAAAATTGACCGCACTTTGTGTTTTAGCATAATCAAAATACCAGCTCCAAACCTGCACGGATTGGCAATGTTTTTGCAATGTTTGAGGAAAATCATCATTAATGCCGCCGGCAAGAAGAATTGATTTACCGCTAAAAAGGGGAAGATGGCGTTGTAAAACTTCGCTTTCGAGAGAAATCACGCTTTAAATCCTGTGGTTTATTGGTTAAAATTACGTGTTATTCTAACAAAAGAAAACGATTTAAACGTATTTATTAAGGAATTATTTATGAAAAAAATCATCACCGCAGTCGCAATGGCAAGTTTATTGTCTGGCTGTCAATTAATCGAACAACTTCAAGGTAGCAAACAAAAAACTTCAACCTTACCAACAACAAGCTCAAAAGTTGAATTACCTGCTGCACAAGCGCAAAGCTTAGATGAGCAGTTTGAGCGCATCAAAAAAGGTAATCAAGAAGTGACATTCAACGGTGAGAAATTCTATAAACAAACGAAAGCCTTTGATAAATCAGAAGATCCGCGTTTCTTAAGTGGAGCGGCGAATGTAGATCGTAGCAATCGTAAATTCATTATGAGCGAAACCTATTATCTAAAAGATGTTTCTCATGTTCCTGCATTAACGACAAAATATCTTGATGCAAACAAAAAAGTATGTGAGTTAAAAACAATTGGTAGCGCTTCAGATGTTTACTATGCTTGTGATGGTAAAGATTTTCAACGTTTTATTGCCGTGGTTTATCAAGCGAAAAATATTCTTTCTTTCCGTAGTTTAAGAGCGTATCAAGAAAAACCAACCGAAGCGCAAGAACAAGCGATTGTCAAAGGTTTAAGAGATTATCCGTTAGATACTATCGCTCGTTAATCTATGGATAGACGCAATCTTCTTTTAAATGAAATGGGGATAACCCGTTGGCAGCTCTATCGCCCTGAAGTATTGCAAGGGGCGATAGGCGTGAGTGTTTCAGAACAAGTGAAATTTATTGTGGTGGCCAATGATAATCTCTCAAGTTCACCGCTTTTTGCAGATATTCGACTTGCGCTAGAGCTCAAAAAAGAAGATTGCCTTTGCTTGAATTTTGATCAAATTCAACATATCACGTTACAACATTCTTTACGGTATTGGTTATTGGCTGAAAATGCTGATGAAATCGACCGCACTTTGCCTTATTGCCTAAATGCAGAGCGAGTTTATCGCTCTGTTGATTGGCAACAATTCCAGCAAAATAGCCAAGCTAAGCGTGAGCTTTGGCAACAAATCCAACAAATTTAATCATTATGCCTTCTCTATTTCCTATTGAAGAATGCGATATGGATCGCTTATATGAAATTGAACAAGCTGCACATTTAGTGCCTTGGTCATTGGGAACATTGAAAAATAATGTTGGCGAGCGTTATCTCAATTTGAAATTAGTGGAAAAGGAGCAAGTGTTGGGTTTTGCTATTTGCCAAACGGTATTAGATGAAGCCACATTATTTAATATTGCGATTGACCCCGCTCAACAAGGAAAGGGCTACGGTTCGTTTTTATTGCAAGGTTTAATGGATAAGCTTAAAGAGAAAGGTATTCAAACGCTTTGGCTTGAAGTGCGTGAATCGAATCCCGCTCGTTTCCTTTATGAAAAGCTGGGATTTAATGAGGTTGATATTCGTAAAAATTATTATCCGAAACCGGATGGTGGACGAGAAAATGCTGTTGTGATGGCATGTTATCTCTAGAATGAAAAAGTGCGGTCAATTTTGACCGCACTTTGTTTATCTGAAAAATAAGGCATTACACTTCTTCTGCAGGGAAGACAAATGGATTTAATCCACTGCGTGCGAAGCCTTTTTCTTCCATTTCAATATCTAAGAAAATTGATGCTAAATCATCGGCTACTGCTTCAACATTCGGATCTTTTTCTTGGAACATGATTTTTAAGTAGCTTTGGCAATCGCCACAGGTTTCAGCACGAATGAGTGCAAGCTCTTCATTTAATGACCACATTTCAAGATTTTTGTGCTCATTGCAGTTTGTGCATTGTGCTCGCACTAAATTCCATTCGCTTTCACAAAGGCTACAGT
>CAUGKJ010000226.1 GCA_959600045.1 uncultured Haemophilus sp. | reverse complement strand
GCAGTGCGAGCTGTTGGCGGTGCAGTAGGAAGTAATCCCATTAGTATTATCATTCCATGTCATCGTGTATTGGGGAAAAAATGTGAAATCACTGGTTTTGGTGGTGGATTGCCGGCAAAACGTTTTTTATTGAAATTAGAGAATATTCCTTACATCGACAAAGGCGTAGAATACGTTAAACCGAAATTATTGAAGAAATACCACGAATGATCCCACAAACCGAACAAGCCTTATTAGAAAAAGCGCAATCTATTGCGGGGTTAACCTTTGGCGAACTTGCAGATGAGTTAAATATTCCCGTTCCGCCTGATTTAAAACGCGATAAAGGTTGGGTTGGAATGTTGCTTGAAACCGCATTAGGAGCGACTGCCGGCAGTAAAGCAGAGCAGGATTTTTCCCATTTAGGCATCGAATTAAAAACCTTACCCATCAATGCTGAAGGTTTTCCGTTGGAAACCACGTTTGTGAGCCTTGCGCCTTTGGTGCAAAACTCAGGAGTAAATTGGGAAAATTCACACGTTCGTCATAAATTATCGAAAGTCTTGTGGATTCCCATTGAAGGCAGCCGAGACATTCCTTTGCGTGAGCGCCATATTGGTCAGCCTATCTTATGGCAACCTTCGATTGAGCAAGAACATCAATTACGCCAAGATTGGGAAGAGTTGATGGATTATATTGTGCTTGGAAAGTTAGATCAGATTACGGCGCGTATTGGTGAAGTTATGCAATTGCGTCCAAAAGGTGCAAATAGCAAAGCTATCACGAAAGGCATTGGTAAAAATGGAGAAGTGATTGATACCTTGCCGCTGGGATTTTATTTACGGAAAGAATTTACGGCAGGCATTTTAAACGCTTTTCTAGATAATAAAAATGGGTGAATCATCACCCATTTTTATTTCTCTTCACTTTGAAAAACACGGAAAAATCCCACCGCACTTTGTAAAGTCTCACCATAAAAAATTAGTGGAATACGATTTCGTTGCCAAGGCGGAACACCGAGCTCTTGCCAAATTTTTTTCATGGTTTCGGCAGGACGATTATGTTGGCGTTTTACTTTGCCAGTATAAGCAAATCGTATTTGAATCGGCTCTTGAGTATCAGCAAGTTGAACCTGTTTTTCGTTCCAATTGACTAAAATGCCTTTCGCCTTGTGGGTTGCATAAATTGTACCAAGATTATCAGGCAAGGTAATCTGTTGATTTAACGGCATATCAAGACAAGTTTGTGACAAATCAGTGAATTTTCCCGTTAAATAGAGACATTGTTGATAACGGCGAATAATATGTTCCCCAAGTTGAAATAGTGGAGAGGCATCCGCTTTAGCCTTAATCACATCATCAATAATATGCATTAATTGAACCTGTGTTGGCATAGCAATCTGATTTTTAGCCAGCCACATTCGCAAAAGTGCGGTTTGTTTTTGCAATGAATAGTCTAGAAAGTTTAGGAACGAAAACTGTTTTTGAACCTCAAGAATGTGCTGCTCAAAGCAGGTCTGTAATAATTCATTAATCAGTTGTTGTTGCTCAAAACAATGTTGTGCGGCACGCTGAACCGAATGATCAAAATGCCCCCAACGTTGGCGTAATTCAGGCAAAATTTGGTTGCGTAAAAAGTTGCGATCGTAATGATTATCTTGATTGCTTTCGTCTTCGACCCAAGACAGATTTTCTTGCTGTACGTAATTTTCTAATTCACTTCGACTAAAAGAAAGAAGCGGACGCAGGATAGGCATCCCGAATAATTGACTTTCTTTTTGCATAGCGCCTAAACCTTGTAACCCGGCACCTCGTTTTAATGCAAGGAAAAAGGTTTCAGTTTGATCATTTAAATGATGCGCTGTGACCAGATATTCATCAGGCTGAATATGTGTTGAAATAGCCTGATAACGGGCCTCTCTT
The DNA here is from genome assembly GCA_959600045.1 of uncultured Haemophilus sp. Taxonomy (GTDB): domain Bacteria; phylum Pseudomonadota; class Gammaproteobacteria; order Enterobacterales; family Pasteurellaceae; genus Haemophilus_D. The sequence continues at coordinate 657 of CAUGKJ010000226.1, read as the reverse complement.
GCTCCAGCCTCAATACCATCGTGCATTTCCACTTTGACTTTTTCAATGATAAGTGGAATCGCAAATTGTTCACAGAGTTGTTGGCAATGAGCCGTCCAAGTATCCGCATTCGGGCTTAATCCGTGATGGATATGAATAGCTCGCAGGCTTAAGTGCGGTCGTTTTTCGCAGAGTTTTTTAACTAAAGAAAGCAGTGCAGTTGAATCCAAACCACCGCTAAAAGCGATGAGAAGCTTATTGGCGGTGGTAGGGATTTGCGCTTGGAATAATGAAAGAAGATCCATTAGGCAACTTTAACAGCTTTGTAGTTTGTGCTTGGATTTAAGATCTCAAAACGTGCAGCAATAGGTTGGAGTTCGTAAGATTTCAAATCAAAGGTGGTTTTCATCACACCCGCCACGGCATTATTCATTTTTTCAAAAGCTTCAACATCATTGCCACAGTTTAAGTAATGCGCCAAGAAAGTACCCGCAATTAAATCACCCACACCAACAGGTTCAAAGTTAAATTTATAAAGCGGACGACTTAAATGCCATACGCCTTCAGGTGTCGCCATAATGATTTCAAAGGTATCAGGATCATTTAATTTACCTGCTTTACCTAAGTGTTTAACCAACACTTTCTTCACACCTTTAGCAACTAATGCATTGGCGGCTT
>CAUGKJ010000225.1 GCA_959600045.1 uncultured Haemophilus sp. | reverse complement strand
TAGTACCGGTACGAGAATTTCCGGTACATACATTCCGCCAAATTCACCGAAATAAGGATTTAAAAGGGTTTCTGACATAATATTTCCTTGCTATTTTTGAATTCTTGCGACATTAAGTGGTGCAAAGGTTTGTGCAGTAGGCATCACTTCAATGCGATTAATATTGACATGTTCAGGTTGTTGATTGAGCCATAACACAATATTAGCAATATCTTGTGGGCTGACATATTCTACATTTTCATAGAGTTTTTTTGCTCGGGCATCATCACCTTTAAAGCGGATATTAGAAAATTCAGTTCCACCACAAAGACCGGGTTCAACATTGGAAACGCGAATTTGTGTACCAGCAAGATCGGCTCGAAGATTTAAACTAAATTGTTTAATAAAAGCTTTAGTGCCACCGTATACATTGCCACCTGGATAAGGATAAGTACCTGCAATTGAGCCTAAATTAATAACATGGCCTGAATTACGTTCTACCATTTGTGGTAACACAAGACGAGTGATGGTGACGAGACCTTTAATATTGGTATCAATCATTTGCATCCAATCGTCTAAACTCGCTTTATCTGCACTTTCTAAGCCTAATCCTAAACCTGCATTATTCACCAATAAATCAATGGATTGCCAATTAGCGGGAAGGGAATGGAAAGCCTCTTCTGTTGCTTGGCGATCTGAAATATCAAAGGCAAGAAAATGGAAGTTCTCACCTAATTCTTGTTGTAATTGTTCTAAACGAGCTACGCGGCGCCCTGTGCCAATCACACGATAACCATTTTCAATAAGTGTGCGACAAATTGCCGCACCAAATCCGGCAGTTGCGCCGGTTACTAAAGCTGTTCTTTGCATAATGTTTTCCTTTAGCAATCAGATTAATTTGATAAAATCGTCTTAAAAACTGACCGCACTTTTTCGCTGTCTTTTACACCTGTGGCAGTTTCTACACCAGAATTGAGATCCACCCCTAAGCAACCTTGCTTAATGGCTTGTTTAATATTGTCGGGTGAAATACCACCCGCCAAAATAATTTTGTGTTTCAAGTTTTCAGGAATGAGTGACCAATTAAAGGTTTTTCCTGTGCCACCTTGTTGATTAGCGGATTGGCTATCAAAAATATAGCGAGTGATATTTAAATCATCCGTAAAATCAACCGCACTTTGTGCTTCAGTATTCACCGAAATGGCTTTCCAAATTTGTATTTCTTCAGGCAGTTGGTGACGAAGTGCGGTAATAAATTCAGCAGTTTCTGAACCGTGTAACTGAACGGCATAAAGCTGCAATTGTTTAGCAATTTTTACAATAAAATCAATTTCTTGATTCTGGAACACGCCCACAAAACGAAGTGGTGATGCTGTCACTAATTCTTGTGCTTGACGTAGGCTCACACAGCGTTTTGAATGTTCGACGAAAATTAAGCCACCGTATAATGCCCCGTTTGCGTAAACCTCTTTGACATCTTGCGTGCGAGTTAAACCGCATACTTTATTTTCGCCAAAAATTACCTCACGCACAGCATTATCTAAATCTGCGCTGCCCATTAGGCTACTGCCGATTAAAAAGCCATGTGCCACTTTTTGTAAATCACGAATTTGGCTGTGATTATAAATCCCTGATTCGCTGATAATACGTGCATCAGTAGGAATGCGATTGGCATATTTTTGTGTGAGTTCTACCACACGGTTTAAATCAACCGTGAGATCGTGAAGATTACGATTGTTAACACCGATAATTTTTGCACCTAATGCAAGGGCTCGCTCAAACTCTTCTTCATTGCTGGTTTCTGTCAATACGCCCATGCCGAGAGAATGTGCAAGATCAGCCAATACGCGATAGGTTTCGTCATTTACTACCGAAAGCATTAATAAAATAGCATCAGCTTGATAGTAGCGTGCGAGATAAACCTGATATTCGCTAATCATAAAATCTTTGCACAATACAGGTTGTGAGACAACGTCACGTACTTGCGGCAAATAGTCAAATTTACCTTGGAAGTATTTCTCATCTGTTAGCACAGAAACAGCTGACGCATAATGTTTATACACATTGGCGATTTCGTCTAAATTAAATTCATCACGAATTAATCCTTTAGAAGGGGAAGCTTTCTTACATTCCAAAATATAAGCAGGCTTTTGATGTGTGCCTTTAGCCAACGCATCATAAAAAGAGCGGTCAGATTTTTGAATGTTTTCTTTAAATTGTGAAAGCGGAAATTCAGCTTCCTTTGCTTTAACCCATTGTGCTTTGTCTAAGACGATTTTTTGCAGCACCGTCGCAGAGTCAATGGGTTTGGTGAAATCTTGCGTGATCATAATCTTTCTTCTTATTGTGGCTTATCAAATCAGCCTTTATCTTAATATTTTGTTAAATGTTGTAATGTCTCAAACGCTTTGCCTGATGCAAGATGAGCCAATACATTTTGAACATTTTGTTTTAAGTCATCATGACCAAATAACTTCAGTAATAATGCCACATTCGCCGCTACCGCATTAGCGTGTTCCGCTTTGCCTTTACCTTGTAAAAGTGCGGTCAGATATTGGGCGTTTTCTTGCGGTTCGCCACCACGTAAA
>CAUGKJ010000224.1 GCA_959600045.1 uncultured Haemophilus sp. | reverse complement strand
CCGTATTAGGTGCATTACGTGAAATCTTAGGCCAAGGTACCCTTTTTGAAGGCAATGAAAACTAATTCGGCCAAGGGGCAAAATTCCTTACATTACATATTTATCACGCTGACAGCAGCTTTTTACTCTTTATTCTTCCGCCAGGTGCGTTTATTGGATTAGGCATTCTACTGGCGATTAAAAACCGAATTGATATGAAAAAATGAACCAAGCTAAACGAATTGAAATCCTCACTCGACTTCGGGAGCAAAACCCGCATCCCACTACGGAATTAGATTATAATTCGCCTTTTGAACTACTCATCGCGGTTATCTTATCAGCTCAAGCGACCGATAAAGGCGTGAATAAAGCGACGGCAAAATTATTCCCTGTGGCAAATACCCCACAAGCTATTTTAGATCTCGGCTTAGAGGGGTTAAAAGAATACATTAAAACCATCGGGCTTTATAACAGCAAAGCGGAAAATATCATTAAAACCTGCCGTGATTTAGTTGAGAAACACAACGGCGAAGTACCTGAAAGCCGTGAAGCCTTAGAAGCCCTTGCGGGTGTCGGCCGCTTTTGGTCATCCAACTATTGCAGTAGATACGCATATTTTTCGCGTATGTAACCGCACCAATTTTGCCCCTGGCAAAGATGTGGTAAAAGTGGAAGAAAAACTGCTCAAAGTTGTGCCAAAAGAATTTAAAGTGGATGTACATCACTGGCTTATTTTACATGGGCGCTATACTTGTACCGCGCGCAAACCTCGCTGCGGTGCTTGCATTATTGAAGATCTCTGCGAATACAAAGAAAAAACAGAATATTAAACGAATAAAATCAAACGGAATATATTATGACAACAAACAATCCATCTCGCCAAACGTGGTCTAGCCGACTAACTTATGTGCTCACCGTTGCGGGTGCGACAGTTGGCTTTGGGGCAACATGGCGCTTCCCTTATTTAGTGGGTGAAAATGGCGGTGGTGCCTACGTACTCCTTTTTTGTATCGCGATGATTGTCATTGGTATCCCAATGATTTTAGTAGAAAACGTTATTGGTCGCCGTTTGCGTGTGAATTCCATTGATGCCTTTGGCGACAAAATCCAGGATAAAGGTAAAAACATTTCCAAATATTGGAAGATTCTTGGCTACATGGGGCTTCTTGGCGCATTTGGTATCATGGCTTATTACATGGTATTAGGTGGTTGGGTGATGTCTTATATCATCAGTCTGATGGATAACACCCTTGATATTAGCGCCCCAATTACAAAAGAAGTGGCCAAAGATTTCTACGATTTACACATTAGCAACAGCCCATGGGAAATCATGCTCTATACCTTCCTGTTCGTGGCGGTGAATTACATTATTTTGGCAAAAGGTATCATCGGCGGGATTGAACGTTCTGTGAAATACTTAATGCCATTGCTCTTTATCTTCCTAATTGGCATGGTGATTCGTAATCTTACCTTACCAGGTGCGATGGAAGGTGTGACTTTCTACTTAAAACCAGATTTTAGCAAAATTACACCTAAATTATTCATCTTCGTATTAGGCCAAGTATTCTTCGCATTAAGCCTTGGTTTCGGTGTATTAATTACCCTCTCCAGCTATTTAAACAAGGAAGAAAACCTTATTCACACAGCAGTTATTACAGGTTTCACCAATACTATTATCGCTGTGTTATGTGGTTTTATGATCTTCCCATCATTATTCACATTCGGCATTGAACCTAACGCTGGCCCAACCTTGGTTTTCCAAAGTTTACCAATTGTATTCTCACATTTATGGGCGGGTAAATTCTTTGCTATCGTGTTCTTCGGCTTATTGCTTATTGCTGCATTAACCACATCAATTACGATTTATGAGGTCATCATCACCGCATTACAAGAAAAACTCAGAATGCGCCGTGGTAAAGCGATTTTTGTTACCTTGATGGGGATTTTCTTATTAGGTAACGTGCCCTCTATTTTAGGTGACAACCTTTGGAAAGATTTCACTATCTTCGGTAAAAGCATTTTCGATGCCTTTGATTTTGTCAGCGGCAATATTCTCTTTATGTTGACCGCACTTGGCTGTGCCATTTTCGTTGGTTTTGTGTTAAAAGACGATGCAAAAAAAGAGCTATCACCAACGCCAAATTCACTTTTCACCACAATTTGGTTTAACTATGTGAAATTTGTGGTTCCTGTGATTATTTTGGTGATTTTTATTAGTAATATGTAATAAAAAAACCGAGCTATTTAGCTCGGTTTCTTTTTACCTATACCCTATTTTGCTTCAGCTTGGGTCTTTTTCTCTTCAAGTTCTTCCCATCGCATAAATGCCGTTTCAAGCTCCGCTTCCGTATCCGCTAATTCCTTAAGCTTCGTATCCGTTACATCATGGGCTTGTTGGAAAAAGTGAGGGGCACCAATTTCAGCTTGAAGTGCGGTGATTTTCTCTTCCAATTCTTCCAATAATTGTGGTAGCTGTTCTAACGCACGTTGTTCTTTGTAAGAAAGTTTAAAAGATTTTGGCTTTTGAGAAACAACGTCATTTTTGACCGCACTTTCCTGTGCTTTTGGTGCTTCTTTTTTGATTTTTTTAGCTTCTT
>CAUGKJ010000223.1 GCA_959600045.1 uncultured Haemophilus sp. | reverse complement strand
ATCACAATTTTGAGAATTCTTCTCAATTTTTCATTAAATTTTCAATGTCATCGATTTCTTTTGGTGCCGCCGCGGTCAGATTTTTATTGCCATATTCAGTCATCAGCAAGTTATCCTCGATACGCACACCAATGCCTTTATATTGGGGTGGCACATCTGCTTCTTCAGAAATATAAATGCCCGGCTCAACTGTGATGATCATCCCCACTTCAAGCGTGCGACTACGCTCATCATCATAACGTCCAACATCGTGTACATCTAAACCAAGCCAATGCCCTAAACCATGCATATAAAATTGACGATAGGCTTTTTCTTCAATCAACTTATCCACATCCCCTTTCAGGATACCTAAATCCACCAAACCTTGAGTTTTAATGCGAATCACTTCATCATTCGCCAGTTTAATTGAATTACCAGGCACTAATAACTCAATCGCGCGTTTTTGTGCTTTTAAAACTAATTCATAAATCTCACGTTGTGGCTGGGTAAATTTACCATTTACAGGGAACGTACGTGTGATATCGCCTGCATACATAGCAAATTCACAACCTGCATCAATTAACACAAGATCGCCATCTTTTAATGGTTGATCATTTTCGGTGTAGTGTAAAATACAGGCATTATCTCCTCCCGCAATAATGGAATTGTAAGATGGGAATCTTGCACCGTGACGATTAAATTCGTGTAAAATTTCACTTTCAATTTCGTATTCAAAACGATTTGGGCGTGTCACTTGCATCGCTTTAATATGTCCGAACGCAGTAATCTGTCCTGCTTGTTGCATTAAGCGAATTTCGTTTGGAGATTTGATTAAGCGCATTTCACTTAACATCGGCTGCCAATCAAAAACAGCATAAAATTTCACCGCAGTTTCAGCTAATAATTTATCCCCCCAAGGATGACGATCGGCCACATGATAAAGTGCGGTCAATTTTTCCGTTAATTTTGGAAATTCTGTTTTAAAATCATCGATAGAATAGGCTTCATCGACATTGAGTTTTTGCGGTGCTCGCTCAACGCCTAATCGGCGACCATTCCACGTTTCAAGCAAAGGATCTCGCGGACGAAGAAATACAACCGTTTTTTCTGACTCTTCCGTTTTAATCAATAATAATGCTGCATTGGGCTCATTAAATCCCGTTAAATACCAAAAGTAACTGTCCTGACGGAAAGGAAAATCGCAGTCGTTATTACGACGTTTTTCAATTTCGGAAAATAGCAACAAGGCAGAATTTGGCTGCATTTGCGCGAATACTTTTTGACGACGTTCTGTAAATTCCTCTTGCGGTAATGCCGCCATATATGCGAGATCCATGTTTCGCTCCTTTTAATGTAATATCGGTTTTATTTCTTGTGCATCATCGTTGAAATGGGTGTAAAACAACATCGCAATGGTGCGAACATATTCAATAATTTCTTCTAAGGCTTCGGCAAGCTCTTCTTCGTCATCTTCTTCATCATAACCAAGCTGACAAATATCTTGTAAATCATCTACCGCTTCGCCAATTTCGCCTTTTTCCTTATCCAATTCTGTCTGAACAAGACCTAAACCCAGTAAAAATTGGTTTGCCCAGTCTGATAGACTGTCTGCGCGAGCAAACACGCTATCATCTTCTGTTAAGCCCAATTCAAAATCAAACCCTTCTACATCCGATAAGGTTTTACCAATCTGCTCATAAATTTCGGTAATTGGCTGAATTAATGCTGTTGGGTAGGCGTGATTATCGTTACTGAATTGATATAGAAGTGGTAACCAGCTTTGGTCTTTCAGTCCACCACAAATTAAGCCGCTCAAAAAACCATGTAATTCAGTTGCATTAATACCAATACCGGCAGATTTGAGTTGTTGATTAAGTTCAGTTTGGGAAATTGTCATTGTTATACCTATAAAATCATCGAAAACCATTAAAGTGTAGCACCACACAAATAAAAATGCGATCGCATTTCTATAAAGAAAAACGATCGCACTTTCTTTTGCAAAGGGGGAATTACATCATTCCGCCCATGCCTCCCATACCGCCCATGCCGGCAGCACCTAAATCGGCTTTATCATCTTTTGGAAGATCGGTCACCATACATTCTGTAGTGATCATTAAGCCCGCTACAGAAGCCGCGAATTGTAACGCAGAACGAGTTACTTTAGTTGGATCTAAAATACCCATTTCGATCATATCTCCGTACTGTTCAGTACCTGCGTTATAACCAAAGTTTCCTTCGCCATTTTTAACCGCACTTGCCACAACCGATGCTTCTTCACCTGCGTTGGTGACGATTTGACGAAGTGGCGCTTCCATTGCACGTAATGCAAGTTTGATACCTACATCTTGTTCTTCATTATCACCTTTTAAGGTTGCTGCGACTTTAGTTGCAGCACGAACTAATGCAACACCACCACCCGCAACGATACCTTCTTCTACCGCTGCACGAGTTGCGTGTAATGCATCATCCACACGATCTTTTTTCTCTTTCATTTCAACTTCAGTTGCTGCACCGACTTTGATTACAGCCACACCGCCAGCAAGTTTAGCTACGCGTTCTTGAAGTTTTTCTTTGTCATAATCAGAGGTAGATTCTTCGATTTGCTGACGAAT
>CAUGKJ010000222.1 GCA_959600045.1 uncultured Haemophilus sp. | reverse complement strand
AACCAAGGTGATATGGTTTATATAAGCCATGAAGATATGATTAATATTGATAAATTAAAAGCTAAAATAGCAAGTGATTCATCAGAGATTGCAAGGCTAAATAATATTGATATAACACTAAATGTTGTTGATTTATAATTGTCGATTTAGCAAAACAGAGAATGCTTTGAAAGTTTCACCGAGAAATATTTATTGTGAACCTCCTTATTGTTTATCGACTTTTACTCTCCGCTCATTGCAGTACTGTCGGAGAAGGCTACTATGTACAAGAAGCAGCTAACATAAGCGAGCATCACTATTGATATTAGGAAGAGTATATAAAAACTTCATGCTGAACCTTACAAAAGTAGGTAAACCGGCAATGGCCTAAGTGGCAGGGTCATGTTGATCCGGCACTGCCGAGCTAATAATTAACAAGCAAATCACTCTTTCTAATAATTTGTTGAAATAAACTAAATATGTATATGTTTACCAACAACCACATATGAACTACCTGCTTTGCTCCATGATTTTATTATTTCTAAATTATTATCTGAGCATATTTTACTTACAGTATCCACATCTAATAAACCATAGTAGAAAGCATTGCGAGAGTTTTGGTATATATACCCATGCAAATGTTTAATACCGCTCTCGTACCTCTTGAAATAAGAACTTTTGTATTGATTGACAATCAGTGCTTCACCATCACTCTTTAATAATTCTCTAATCGCACTGAGGACTTTGTGAATTGTGGATTCACATGGAATTGCGGAAAGCACGTTTGCGCAAAGTATGAAATCATAATGATTTGTTATTTTATCTATATTTTCATAAGAAACAATATTAGCATTCTTATAGTTATTTATCACGTAATCTGGAATCGTGGTTTGTACACCTCTGATAATTTGCACTCTTTCTAGTTGTCTTCTGGAATCTAAAAATGTCACAGTTTCAAATTTATTTACTAATTGTTCTGAATATCTAAGTTTTCCACATCCAAAATCAAGGGCATTGCCATTTTTATTAGTGCTTTCAATCTGTTTACAGAGATAGTTAGATGGCATAGTGTGCGGTTTCGCTGCATTTTCTGAACGTATGTTTATTCCATTTATTTTGTAATTCAAAATCAACCTCGTTTAAAAAATATTGTTATTGTTAAAGAATTCTTTTATTTTGCTATCAGGTATTTGTCTTACTTGGCTTTCTGTTCTTGGTTTAACTGATGCTATGAAAATAAGGAAGTCAAATGCGACAAGAGAAATAATCCACAACCAAAGATTAATTAAAGAGCCAGTAACAGAGAATATATTTGTTAATTTGGCGATACTTATTATTAAAATAGTAACAAATGCGATTACTGTATGTTCAAAGAAAACCCAAAAGTAATAAACTTTGTTCCAGAAAAGTTCAACGTAATGTTTGTCTTTTAACTCTTTAACTTCTGGGTAATACAGTTTACTCATTACCTTGTGAGATTCATCAGTAGTTAATTTTCTCGTAACGCCTGCAATTTTTGCTAATGGTTTAATAATTAAATGACTATCCCACATCTTCCTTATTCCAATAATTTTTGCTACATTATTATGTAGATCTAAAGCTCCACTAATTACTGACCAAAAAACTGAAGATGCAATTGGTAATATGCCAAAGGTTAATATCCATTTAATAAATTCCTCGTAGTCTTTAACGGGGGGGATATACTTGGCATTAATGCCAACCAATGGCATGTAGCCATAAATGACTAATGATAGGTAAAATATAAATGTAGTAATAAAAGTCGCCTTATGGAGCATAGGCAACATTTCATTATAACTCTTTGGTGGTTCTAACATTTTACTCTCCAAACACTCAAAAAAAAGCTAATCTTCTATAATAACGAAATTCAGCTGGCACAATTAAAGATTAATTGCCACCAATTTCTTGATTTTATAATTTTATCTAAATGTTTTTGATTAATATATTCCTAAAAGAAACCTACTGCATAAATATTTATGCTGATGACCCACTCCCTGTTCGTTAACACATAGCAACGTTAGTAATGCATCCTAAGTGATCAATATTTTTGCTAGCTTCATCTGCTCGCTCAAAGGGAACTATAATGTTGGCTTGCGTGTGACTTGGCATGTTTAAAGAAGTGCTGGTGGTGACTGGTTGCTGTTTTCCATTTCCACAGAACAAAATCATAGAAACTATACCCAGTAGTTGTATTGAATCACTGACGAGACAGCCTCATATTTATCAGGACTGGTGTACGTCCAATACAGGAGGTTGTGGTGCTGGTTCTCAAATGTGCGCTGGCTATTGCTGCTGTAATGGCAATTTATTGTCTTGCTGTTGTTCTTATGGATCACCTTTCTGATTGATTTCATATTGGCGAGGTAACGGTAGTTAAGTAGAATTGCTGCGGGTGCTTGAGGCTATCTGCCTCGGGCATCAACACCAAAGGCAGATAGAGAAAAGCCCCAGTTAACATTACGCGTCCTGCAAGACGCTTAACATTAATCTGAGGCCATATCTATGCTCTACACACGTAGGTTAGCCTCTTACGTGCCGAAAGGCAAGGAGAAGCAGGCTATGAAGCAGCAAAAGGCGATGTTAATCGCCCTGATCGTCAT
>CAUGKJ010000221.1 GCA_959600045.1 uncultured Haemophilus sp. | reverse complement strand
TACGAATGTCGTAGCAAGCCCCATACCAATCGCCGTTTCAATTTTTTTGGATACGCCCATAAATGGACAAAGTCCTAAGAATTTGACCAAAACAAAGTTATTGATTAATGCGGTGCTGATAATGAGTAGAATGTAATGTGTCATTGCGTCTAAATTTATTTTATATAAGAGGCGTATTATCCCTGTTTATTGCATTGAGAACAATAAAAAATTCGGGGTAGTGCGGCCAGTTTTTCCTTTGTTTTTTTATTTTGCACTCAGTTCTTTCTGACTATGTTGGAAATAGCGATATAACTGAGGTAGCAATTGAGAAATCAAGTTAAGTTGTTGGTATGGTAAAGCAAAGACCGAATTGTTTTTGGTTTGCGTTTCATCCCATTGAATTTTTTTTAGGCTTTGTTCAATACTATTTTGGAGCTTTTCAAAGACTTCTGGACGAAGCTTTTCAATATTTTCCAATGCATATAAAACCTTTTTTGCAACAGGATAAAAGTCTGACAAAAACTCGGTAGTTTGTTGTAATTGCGCCATTTTATTGCGATATGCCCCTAAAGCAGAAATATAGCTCAATAGGGAATAATTCATTTTTAATAAATCAAAACCTTCTTGCAAATAAGCTTGATATTTCTTCGGTTCGTTGTTCATATTGGAAAGCGTTGTGCTTAATGCTGCCGCATATTGATGAGCATTACGGCGTGCAATACGGTATTTTAAATTATCGCTTTTACCAAATTGCAGTTGGCTAATAATGTGTAAGAAATATTGTGCATCACTTTGAATCGCTTGACGGCTCACTTTATCGAGCTGTAAATATTTCCAATCCGGCCATAAATAAGAAACGGCAAACCATGCAATGGCTGAACCTAATACAGTATCAATGAGGCGAGGGAAGAGCGCTGACTGTGTGTCAAATCCCATTACATCGAAACTGATCAATACTTGCAAGGTAATAAAGAAGGTGGAGAAACTGTAATTATTACTGCGGAAGAAGAAAAAGAGCGTACTGGTCACCACCATTAAGCCTAGTTTCATCTCTAATGTTGGGTTGAGATATGGCAATAAGGAGCCAATAATTACCCCTAAAATCGTGCCAATAATGCGCTGGCGTAACCGCACTTTGGTTGCAGAATAGTTTGGCTGACACACAAAGACCGCAGTAAGCAAAATCCAGTAACCCAAATTAAATTGGAAAAATTCAACAATTGCGCAACACAAAAACACCACGATAGACAAACGTACAGCATGGCGGAAAAGTGGTGACTCAAAAGTGAAATTACTTCCTATAACTGAAAGAATATTTTTTAATTCCGTAATTTGTTCGGTATGGATTTGTGCAGTTTGCTCATTTTCAGTAGTTTCTTGCTCAAGCTGACGTAACTGCCAGTTAATGCTTTGCAGGTTATCAATCAGTGTTTGAAGGGCAAGCAACACATTGTTTTGATTGGTATGTTCTTTACTATAAAGCTCAAGGGATTGAATTGTCCCCATTAATGCTTTTTCTACACGAATATTATAGTGATAAGGCGTATTTTGACGCAGGCAAGCCGTAATATCGTGACAGGCTTGCGCTTGTAATTCGAGCAAGCGCTGAATACGGAAAATTAAATCTGTATTTTTGAGTTGTTCCGCAATTTGTCGATAATCAAAATGTGTCGAATTAGCACGTTCATGAATATCTTGCGCAGCAAAATAATAGCGTATCATGCGTTGTGTGCGAGCATGGCGATGTTGCCCACGAATACGATAGAAAAGTGCTGTTCTAGCTTGGTTGAAAGCCTCCACCACATTGGTATTTTTCATCGCAAAATTAAGGTGTTTTTTCTCGATTTCATCAATCTCATCAGGATCAAAAAATTCTGATTTTGCATCTAGATAATTACCTAAGGCACAAAACGCTTTTGCCACGCTTTCTTGTACTGGACGGTTTGGGAAAAAGAGATAAACAATGATAGTCACAATACTGTAGAGCAAAGTGCCTAATAAAATCATCATCGGATTGATAAACCAGCTTGCAGAATTATCTGGTGTATAAGTGAGAGTGGTATAAATGGCTACCACCAGCGTACCAAACGCAATAGTACGATAACGTTCACCCACGGCGCCAACCATCGTAAATAAAAAAGTGATGATGGTCATCAGCAATACGTATTGAATGGGTTTACCAATATTGAGTTGAACGATAAAGGTTGAAATGGCAAAGGCAATTAATGTGTAAAAAATATTTTTTAATCGTCCGGTAAGACGATTATCTAAATCCACTAAACCGCCTGCAATAATCCCTAAAATTAAAGGCATAGATTGCGTAGAAATATCAAAAAACCAGACGCCAAACGCTGCGATATTCACTGCAATAAAAATAGGTATTGAAGCGATTACTTTTGCATTAAGCCATTGATTCATGTTGATATCCTTGCTTATTATTTTATGACTAAAAAATGGATGATAAAAAAGTGAGCGGGAAGGCTCACTTCTTTATCAAAGTGCGGTTAAAAAACGATTATTTTTGTTTTTTTGCCCAGTTTAAGAAACGAGTTTGGGTTTCTTTATCGGCTTGTTGGAACCAGTATTGTAATTGTTGTTCAGCAACGTTTTCACCTTG
>CAUGKJ010000220.1 GCA_959600045.1 uncultured Haemophilus sp. | reverse complement strand
CACGAACTTCATCTAATTTTTTAAGACGTGGCGCTAAAACAGGGTTAGTTGCTGTACCATCATGTACTACAGTTAAAGCCGGGAAGTCACCTAAGTGAGCATCATCTTGCCATGGATAACCAGGTTGTTTTGCACCTTTAGGATCCCAGTGACCGCCAGCCGCTAAACCCGCTGTTAATTTACCGTCTTTTTCTTTTGGATCACAGCTTGGATTTTCATGAATGTGGAAACCATGTAAACCTTCAGCTAAACCTTGTAGATTTGGTGTAAATACTAAACCATAATTTGATTCAGTAATGGTTACAGTCCCTACATCTTTGTTACCGTTTGCAGGATCTAATTGTTGTACTTTTACTTCGATTGAAGGACCTGCTGGTTTTGCCATATGGTCATGTGCATTTGCCACGCCAGCAGCACAAATTCCGCTGATTGCTAATGCTAAGAGAGTTTTCATTTTCATCATAAGCTCCTTTACTTTAGAAAGACTCAAATTGATTCTACCTAAATACCAATAAAAAAATAGTGGTTTATATTAAGTATTTGACAATTAAATTGATTTGATTTTTCTATCAATCAAATCTATCCGCCAATAAAAACTGTAAAACTGCATCCATTCTTAAATGCTGGATGCTTTCACCTTGTTGTAAAACTTGAGGTTCAAAGGAATCGAAATCAAAAGATTGTTTTGACCAGAACTCTGCACTAGGTAGTTTACTTGGTACAGATCCAGGATAAAGCGTAATCAGTTGCTTATCTAAAGAACGTACACCTTGAATGGCTTTGATTTGTTTACCGTTTTGATTAACTAAAACTTGTTTTGTCGCTCGAATCGCAGCAATGGCTGTGTATTCTGTATCAATTCCTTCAAATTCTACATGACGACCACCTTCTTGCACCAATTGGCGCATCAAGCTGATTAAGTTTTGAATTTGATCTGTCGTGATATGATCAGCTTTTGTTGCCACAAACATGAGCTTATCAATATTCGGGGAAAACAAGCGATTAAGTAAATTGCGTTTCCCATAGTGGAAATTTTTGAAAAGCTGATTAAGTCCTATTTGCATATCAATAAAAGCTTGTTGGCTATGATTCAGTGGCGTTAAGCAATCGGCTAGAATCACTTGGCGATCAAAAGTAGAAAAATAATTTTCATAAAAGCCTTTCACCACCTTATTACGATAATAATCATATCGCTTATTTAGCACGGCAAAATAGCTATTAGATTTCGCCTCTCTTTTTAGTTTTTGCCATTGTTCTTCCGACAAATGCAATAACGGGAAAAATTGCAGTACAGGTGCACCTTCTAATTCTCCAGGCAAGACAAATCGACCTGGTTGAATAAATTGCATTCCTTCAGCTTTGCAGGCAAGTAAATAATCGGTATAAGATTTTGCAATCTGCGCTAAAACATCTTCATTGACGACCGCTCTTAGATCGAGTTTTTTCAGTTTATCCAACCAATCTTGCGCAAACTGTTGACGAATACCCGATGTAATTTTGGCTTGTTCGAGTGACCATTGTTGAAAATCTAAATTTAGTAAAGGCAAATCCAATAGCCATTCACCAGGATAATCAAAAATATCTAAATATAATGTGCCGCGTTCTTTGAAATGACGAAGTAAGCCAGATTGGCGTTCAAATCGAATTGCAAGACGTGTTTCACTTACGCCTCGGGTAGATTGGCACCATTGTGGTGGATTATTCATTAAATCATTGAGATTCGCTTCATAATCAAAACGTGGAATACTTAAATCCTGCTGAGGCACTCGTTTCACTGCTAAAATAGATTGATTTCGGGCGGCCTCAAATAAAGGAAGATGTGCATTTCCCTCTTGATTAATATATAACAATTGATTAATCAAACTCGTAATAAAGGCTGTTTTACCGCTTCGACTTAGCCCTGTCACAGCCAAACGTAAAGTGCGGTCAAACCCACGATTGATTATTTGATTAATTTCCCGATTAATTGATTTAAACATATCCTAAAAATCCAATAACTAGCCATTTTTGCCAAGATATTTTACAATTCACTCAATTTATCACAAAACAGTCTTTAATAATAAAGCTATGTTACGTCGAAATGTCACTTTTTGTTTTTTGTTGTGTGGGTTGAGCCAAATTAATCTGGCACAAGCCGCGCCAAGCATACCCAAAATGCTGACAGAAAACGGCTTAACATACTGCACAAATGCATCGGGCTTTTCCTTTAACCCGCAAACTGCAGACGCCGGTACCAGTATGAATGTGGTGACGGAGCAAATTTATAATAAATTATTTGATATTAAAGATCATAGTGCGGCACTCGTTCCTGTGTTAGCCCAATCTTATTCTATTTCATCTGATGGAAAACAAATTCTCATTAATCTTCGTAAAGGGGTGAAATTCCATCATACCCCTTGGTTTACCCCAACACGTGACTTTAATGCGGAAGATGTGGTCTTTTCGATTAATCGCGTTTTAGGTCATGATACTTACTTGCCAACACTCTCAGATGATGTAGTCACCTACAAAAATCCGCAATATAAAATCTTTCACGAACAGGCCAAGAAGGTACACTTTCCGTATTTTGAAAGTATTAAACTGAATCAAAAAATTAAAAGTATCACGGCAA
>CAUGKJ010000219.1 GCA_959600045.1 uncultured Haemophilus sp. | reverse complement strand
TACTTCACTGCGGGTGTGAAAGAAGTGCGTGCATGGACAGTTTCTGTTGGTGCAACCGCCCCTAAAGCTGCAGCTGTAATCCATACTGACTTTGAAAAAGGCTTCATCCGTGCAGAAGTGATTGCTTACGATGACTTCATCCAATTCAAAGGTGAAAATGGTGCAAAAGAAGCGGGTAAATGGCGCTTAGAAGGTAAAGACTACATCGTCCAAGATGGTGATGTTATGCACTTCCGCTTTAACGTATAAAAACACTTCAGACCGCATGATTATGCGGTCTTTTTGTATTTAGAAAAGGAAAAAACAATGTCGGATAAATTAAATCAACTCATCGAATTGTTAAAACTAGAAAAAATTGATGATCTTATCTTTCGTGGCGCGAGTGAAGACTTAGGTTTTCGCCAAGTGTTTGGTGGTCAAGTAGTCGCTCAATCTCTGTCTGCTGCAATGCAAGTTGCCCCGCCAGAGCGAGTACTCCATTCCTGTCATGCTTACTTTTTAGCACCTGGCGACAGTCAATACCCGATTATTTATGACGTGGAAACTTTACGTGAAGGGCGAAATTTCTCTGCATTACGCGTAAAAGCCATTCAACATAAAAATGTGATTTGTCATGTCACCGCGTCATTTCAAGTACCTGAAGAAGGCTTTGACCATCAATCCGCTATGCCGCAAGTGCCGGGGCCAGAACAATGTATTGATGAGCACGAAATCATGTTAAAAGTGGCGCAAACTTTGCCTGAAAGCTTGAGTGAAAAATTTGCTCAAGAACGACCATTTCAGATTCATAGCCGATATTTGAACAATCCATTTGATGGTCGTGAACTGCCACCTGAACAATATGCTTGGTTTAAAACCAATGGCGAAGCGCCATTAGATTTGCAGACACAACAATGTCTCTTAGCCTATTTTTCTGATTTCCACTGTATTTTGACCGCACTTCACCCACATAGGAAAGGCTTTTTGCAGAAAGGGATGAAAGTGGCTACAATCGACCACTGCATTTGGTTCCACCGCCCTTTCAATTTAAATAATTGGCACTTACATGCTATTGAAAGTAACAATGCTTTTGCGGGACGAGGTTTAGCAAGAGGACAAATTTTTGCTGCAGATGGCACATTAATTGCCACCACACAGCAGGAAGGTTTAATTCGTTATCAAGAATAACCGCACGTTAAAACCAGGTGCAGACTAGCCTTCGTAACCGATATCTTCGAAAGTTGGATTTTCTGCGCCTTGTTTGGCTAATTCATCACAAATTTCATTTTCACAGTGGCCAGAATGGCCTTTTACCCACTGCCAATCAATGTTATGGGTTTGAATCGCCTGATCTAACGCAATCCATAAATCCTGATTTTTTACCGCTTTGCCCGTGCTCGCTTTCCAATTGTTTTTCTTCCAATTGTAAATCCATTGCGTGATGCCATTTTTCATATATTGGCTATCGCTATAAAGCGTTACATGGCAAGGCTCTTTCAAGCTATTTAAGGCCTCAATCACAGCTCGTAATTCCATGCGATTATTGGTGGTTTTGAAATACCCTTTTGAAATATGTTTTTCATGCTGTTTATAGCGAAGGACAATTCCTATTCCCCCTGCGCCTGGATTGCCTAGGCAAGAGCCATCCGTAAAAATTTCAATCTGTTTTTGCATAACTAATTCGAGCTTGTGTAAAATAGGCCGTATTTTAAAGGAAACAGATAGGTAGAACAATGATAAATCCGGATCGCCAAATTGTACTGGATACTGAAACCACCGGTATGAACCAAATAGGCGCACATTACGAAGGACATTGCATTATTGAAATTGGCGCGGTGGAAATGATCAACCGTAAATATACGGGCAATAATTTTCACATTTATATTAAGCCGGATCGTTTGGTTGATCCTGATGCCATTAAAGTTCACGGTATTACAGATGAAATGCTGGCGGATAAACCGGATTTCAAAACGATTGCACAGGACTTTATTGAATACATTCGTGGTGCTGAACTGCTGATTCACAACGCCCCCTTCGACGTGGGCTTTATGGACTATGAATTCCGTAAACTTGGATTAGATATCAAAACGACCGACATTTGCCTCGTCACCGATACGTTGCAAATGGCGCGCCAAATGTACCCGGGGAAACGTAATAGCTTAGATGCGTTGTGTGATCGTTTAGGCATTGATAACAGCAAACGAACACTCCACGGCGCGTTACTGGATGCGGAGATTTTGGCCGACGTTTATTTATCCATGACGGGCGGTCAAACTAGCCTATTTGATGAAGATCATGCGGATAGTCCAATTATCCAAGCTGGTACCAATATGCAAGATCGTCAAAGTGCGGTCAATTTTTCGCAAAATTTAAAAGTGTTACAACCCACTGATGACGAACTCCAAGCTCATTTAGATTTCCTTAAATTGGTCAATAAAAAGAGTGATGGCAAATGTTTTTGGTCGATTCGTACGGGGGATGAAACCTCACATTAATCGGTCATCTATTAATCAGATAAACATAAAAAAGAAAAAAAAGATTGACGGTTTTAACGTTCATCATTATCATACCCAGCACTTAGCGGAGTGGTAGTTCAGCTGGTTAGAATACCTGCCTGTCACGCAGGGGGTCG
>CAUGKJ010000218.1 GCA_959600045.1 uncultured Haemophilus sp. | reverse complement strand
AATGGTTTAGGTATCGCGGTGAATAAATCAAGCAAAGAATTGCTAGAAAGCTTAAATAAAGGTTTAGAAACCGTGAAAGCAAATGGTGAATACCAAAAAATCTATGACAAATGGATGACAAAATAATCTATGTTTTATGATTATCTTACATTAATTGGACATGCAGCCCTAATGACCTTAGGGCTTGCTATTTGCTCGTTAATTGTCGGTTTATTGCTCAGTATTATTTTTACGGCTTTAGAAGCGAATAAATATGTCTTTATTGCGAAACCAGTTTCTGTTGTGATCGCTTTATTGCGTGGTTTACCGGAAATCTTGGTGGTTCTACTGATTTATTTTGGTTCAACCCAAGTTGTGGAAATGCTGACGGGTGAGTATATCGAATTCAGCGCCTTTGGTTGTGGTGTATTTGCATTGTCTTTGATTTTTGCCTCTTATGCTTCACAAACCTTACGTGGTGCGATCCAAGCTATTCCAAAAGGACAGTGGGAATCAGGTGCAGCATTAGGATTAAGCCGACCTTATACTTTCATTCATTTGATTATGCCGCAAGTATGGCGACACGCTTTACCAGGCTTAAGCAATCAATGGCTCGTGTTATTAAAAGATACGGCATTGGTGTCATTAATTGGTGTTGATGATTTAATGCGCCAGGCAGGATACATTAATACAAATACTCATGAACCTTTTACTTGGTATGGTATTGCTGCGTTGATTTATTTAGTGATTACGTTGATCAGCCAAGCGGGTATTCGCAAATTAGAATTACGTTTCACTCGATTTGAACGGGGAGTCGAATAATGTTTCAAGAGTATTTAGCAGTGATTGCTCAAGGCATTCCGACTAGCCTGTTGCTTACAGTCGTATCTTTGTTTATTGCCTTTTTCTTAGCATTGGGACTAACCTTCTTGCTTTCTATCGGCAATAAATTGGTGAAAAGTGCGGTCAATTTATTCCTTGTTTTATTTACAGGGACCCCGCTTTTAGTGCAATTTTTCTTAATTTATGCAGGCCCTGGCCAATTCCAATGGTTGGTAGACAGTCCATTATGGGGATTATTCTCCAACGCATGGTTCTGTGCAGCATTAGCTTTAGCATTGAATAGTGCCGCTTATTCAACCCAATTATTCCATGGGGCAGTAAAAGCGATCTCTAAAGGTCAATGGGAAAGCTGTGCGGCATTAGGGTTAAGTCGTATGCAGACGTTAAAAATCTTAATTCCTTATGCGTTAAAGCGAGCACTTCCTTCTTATACCAATGAAATTATCTTGGTATTTAAAGGTACAGCGTTGGCTTCGACGATTACGATTATGGATATCATGGGATATGCACGCCAACTTTATGGAACAGAATATGATGCACTGACTATCTATGGTATCGCAGGCGGTATTTACCTCATCATTACTGGTATTGCCACTTTATTACTCCGTCAGTTAGAAAATAAAGTGTTAGCATTTGAACGTATTGATACCGCCAAAGCATAAAGTGCGGTCAAAAATAGAGACAAATCGGGCAGTTTAAAAATTGCCCGATTTTTTATATGATTAAAGAAAATATTTCTATTTATGAGGCAATTATGTCCGAATCATCTTCCCTAAAATTCCACCTCGAACTATTACGTTTAATTCCGAAAAACTATTCCATCAGCTCATTAGAACTGCGAGAAAAATTGCTCGCATTAGGTATTGAGCGTGATTTGCGCAGTATTCAGCGTGCATTGAATACATTATGTGAGCAGTTTGAAATTGATTGCAATACCAATGATAAACCCTATAGCTATCGTTGGAAGCCTGATGCAAAAGGGTTGGATATGCCAATTTTAAATGAACAGCAATCATTAGTGTTGATGCTGGCAAAACAATATTTAACCGGTATTTTACCAACCAATATTATGCAGTCGATGGACGGTTTTTTTAAACAGGCAGAATATAATTTAGCTTATGGCAAAAATCAGAAAAAGGAAGCCTCTGAATGGTTGAATAAAGCGGGGATTGCTCCAACTAGCCAGCCATTATTACCTGCAAAGATTGATCCTGAAGTATTTAATAAAGTAAGTATTGCTCTTTATCATAATAAATACATTAACATGAGCTATCGTAAGAATGATGGAAATATACGTGATGCTCAAGTTAAACCTCTTGCATTAGTGCAACAAGGACCAAGTACTTATTTGGTAGTTCAATATGAGAGTGGGGCGATTAGACATCTTGCATTACATCGATTTATTTCAGTTAATGTCAGTACGATGCAATTTGAACGCCCGAAATTTAGTCTAAAAATGCATATTGAAAGCCAAAACTTTGGTTTCAGTTCGGGTAAGAAAATTCGCCTAACTTTCCGTATTGATAAAGAAACAGGTAGATTTTTGACAGAAACGCCATTATCAACTGATCAAACAGTAAAAGATTATGGCTCTGAATATGAAATTTCAGCGACCGTGATTGAGAGCGCCATGCTGGAGTGGTGGATTGCCCATTTTGGTGAAGATTACCAAGAAATTGACCGCACTTATTTAGACGAAAATACCTAACGACATAAATTGTCGCTTCATCTTTTATCATTAAGCCATCAACAGAGAGGGCATTAAAAGGAAGAAAATTGTTTATATTGATCTGGATAATGTGATGG
>CAUGKJ010000217.1 GCA_959600045.1 uncultured Haemophilus sp. | reverse complement strand
CCATTTCTGATGTACCGGAATTTGTACGCGGCATGGTAATGGTGAAAAAAGCAACGGCTTTAGCCAATGGTGAATTAGGTGCAATTCCAAGTGATATTGCAAAAGCGATTGTAGCAGCTTGTGATGAAATCCTTACCACGGGGAAATGCTTAGATCAATTCCCTTCAGACGTCTATCAAGGTGGTGCAGGTACGTCTGTCAATATGAATACCAATGAAGTGGTTGCTAACCTTGCGCTTGAAAAAATTGGTCATAAAAAAGGCGAATATAACGTGATTAACCCGATGGATCACGTTAACGCAAGCCAATCAACCAATGATGCGTACCCTACTGGTTTCCGTATTGCAGTGTATAACAGCATCTTAAAATTGATCGATAAAATTCAATATTTACACGACGGTTTTGATAATAAAGCAAAAGAGTTTGCGAACATCTTAAAAATGGGTCGTACTCAATTGCAAGATGCTGTGCCAATGACTGTTGGTCAAGAATTCAAAGCTTTCGCGGTATTACTTGAAGAAGAAGTGCGTAACTTAAAACGTACTGCAGATTTACTCCTTGAAGTAAACCTTGGTGCAACGGCAATCGGTACGGGTTTAAATACTCCACAAGGCTATACAGAACTAGTTGTAAAACACCTTGCTGAAGTAACTGGATTAGCTTGCGTACCAGCAGAAAACTTAATCGAAGCAACATCTGACTGTGGTGCCTATGTCATGGTTCACGGTGCATTAAAACGTACCGCAGTAAAACTCTCTAAAGTATGTAACGACTTACGTTTACTCTCTTCTGGTCCACGTGCAGGTATTAAAGAAATTAACTTACCTGAATTACAAGCAGGTTCTTCTATCATGCCTGCAAAAGTGAATCCTGTTATTCCAGAAGTGGTAAACCAAGTATGCTTTAAAGTAATTGGTAACGATACTACCGTTACTTTCGCATCTGAAGCGGGTCAATTACAATTAAACGTAATGGAACCAGTGATTGGTCAAGCAATGTTTGAATCTATCGACATCTTAACCAATGCTTGCGTGAACTTACGCGATAAATGTGTAGACGGTATTACTGTAAACAAAGAAATTTGTGAAAACTACGTATTCAACTCAATCGGTATCGTGACTTACTTAAATCCATTTATCGGTCACCATAATGGCGACTTAGTGGGGAAAATCTGTGCTCAAACCGGTAAAGGCGTACGTGAAGTGGTATTAGAAAAAGGTTTATTAACAGCAGAACAATTGGATGATATCCTTTCTGTAGAAAACTTAATGAACCCAACTTATAAAGCGAAATTAAATAAATAATCTCGCTGAGGTATAAAAAGAGCGGTCAATTTTGACCGCTCTTTTGTTTAATCTAAAACTAAATCTATTATTTATATCCATAGATTCGAGCAAAATTATCTACACTAGGATCTTTTTGCCAATGATATTCGGTGTGGTTAGCAATGTCTTGAGCCAAGTCACTGCCATAATAATCAGCAATAAACCCAAGCGCCATATCCATACCAGCAGAAACACCTGATGAAGTGTAAAACTTGCCATCTTTCACCCATCTTGCAACGGGCTGCCATTTTACAGCTGGGCGACATTGTTTTACCCATTCAAAAGATTTTTTATTAGAAGTCGCTTTTAAACTATCTAATCGCCCCGTACAAGCCAATAATGCTGAACCTGTACAAACACTGAGACAAACCTCTGACTCATCAATCCATTTACCAAGCTGATTAATAAATAGTTCATCGTTTACTAACTGACGAGTTCCCCGTCCACCAACAACCAATAACACACTATGAGGTAATAAATGTTCTAGCTTTTCTGTTTCAATATAAAATCCTTGCTTACTACGAATTAATCCACCAACTTGGGATACATAGTGAAGCTTAACATTAGGGATTCTTGCTAAAAACTCAACAGGCCCCATTAGATCTAACGTTTCATAGTCATCAAAGACAAGGCAATAAATATCCATTTTATATTATTCAATCTTAAAATCTTTCAAGCTCACTAGTCTTCTATGCCTAGCGCTTTCTTTACAGGTGAAAAACTACGACGATACTCTGGTAAAGGACCAAGCTCAGCTAATTTCTCTAAATGTAATTTAGTGGGATAACCTTTATGTTGAGCAAAAGCATATTCAGGGTGTTTTTTATCTAACGCTTCCATTTCCTGATCCCGTGCGACTTTTGCCAAAATAGAGGCAGCGCTAATTTCAGCCACAAGTGAATCCCCTTTCACCACAGCTTGGGCAGGCAAGCCAAGGTTAGGCGGAATACGATTGCCATCTACCAACACAAAGTGCGGTTGAATTTCTAAGGCTTTTACGGCTCGTTCCATGGCTAACATAGAGGCATGAAGAATATTCAATTCATCAATCTCGGCTGGCTCTGCTCGACCCATTGCCCAAGCTAAGGCTTTCTCTTTAATTTCTACTGCGAGTGCAAGACGTTTTTTCTCGCTGAGCTTTTTAGAATCTGCTAAACCAGCAATCGGGTTATTTGGATCTAAGATCACTGCAGCCGTGACAACTGCCCCCACTAAAGGGCCCCGTCCAACTTCATCCACTCCAGCTACTAATTGATAACCTTCAGGATAAACAAAATTAGTCATGTTTTTGCTCCAATAAATCAAT
>CAUGKJ010000216.1 GCA_959600045.1 uncultured Haemophilus sp. | reverse complement strand
TTAACCCTGAAAGCTGACCTTCATTCACAGTAATTTCACCAGTGAAGCTGTTATTACCGGTGAGGGTTAAGGTGCCAGAACCATTTTTAGTTAATGCACCGACATAGCCTTGTGTAGCACGTTCATTACGAGCGGCTTCACGTGCTAAACCTACTTGATATTCAGCTTTTTCTTCAGCTGTCGCGCCTGCACGATTTTGCATTAATGCTTGTAATTCTGCTTTGTGTGTAGCCCAAGTGGCGGCTTCAGCTTGATCTTCGACTTGACGTGCTTTGATGGCTTTATCGCTAATATCATTTGACCAAACATCATTTTGATTGAGGTTGATTTTCATGTTTCCTAAGAATTGACCTGGGCCAAACATCGCTTTGCCAAGATCTAAAATCCCCCAACCCCAAACGTTGCTTGGTACACCTTGTTCAGTTTCCCAACGTTCTAATGGTTTACCTTCAAGCCCTTTACGAAGCGTAGTTTGTCGTGCCGTAGTGAGCATGACATCGCGCGCTTGATCGGTTGTCATGTATGGATAGCGAGAAAAGATGACACCTAATGCACCACTTACGTGAGGGGCAGCCATTGAAGTACCACCAGCTGATTTGTAAATAGGGTTACCATAAGTATTGTTGTCTTGTAATTGAATGTAGGAGGAATAGATATTGGCGGATGGCGCCGCAATCGTCCACCATTTTGAATGGCCGGCTAGGTTAAATTCTTGAATATCTGCGCCTGCTTTTTCATCACTCACATCGTCATTTGAATCATTAGGATAGCCTTCACCACCGACTTGCCCCGTGACGTTTACCCAGTATTTTTCTGCATCAGGTCTGAAATAAGGCAACATCGCACGCGTAAAGGATTCCGCCATCATACTGCGGTTACCCGCTGTAAAGACTTGAATCACTTGTTTATTTTTTGCCACTTCATAAGCCGCATCAACAAAGTTTTTCTCACCACTGGTGACAAATTGATAATAAGCTTTTTCAGCCTCGCCTAAGTTACTTAAATAAATATGTGCCGCAGGACTAGATATTGGCTCAGGTGCTTTTGGTACATCATAATATTGCACGCCATATTCAGGCACATCACGCCAATCATATTTTGGTTTATAGCCTAAGGCACCTGCAAAGGATGAATTAATACGACGGTTTGAACCCCAACTGTTATTAATTACTTTGGCACCGGCATCTGCTAGGGCAGAGTAGCCCTGTAAGAAGAAACTATAGTCTTGGTTTGGGCCATAGGTCATGTTGTCGTTACCACCGGTATTGGCAGAATAGAGGTTAGCACCGAATGCTACACCGTGCATTTCATTGCCGTCACGGCTTGCTGCCATTGTCCCGCCAACGTGCGTACCGTGCGCATCATTGGTATATTTATGCCATGACCCGTCAATATTGAAGGCTTCACCTTTAGTGAAGATACCATTATCCGTTTTATCAAAATTGCGTTTGCCGTTTTTTACCGGTTCATTTTTATTAATTGGACCATTTCCCACCGATGCATCGGGATAACGCATGCCATCTTTACTATAAGTTCCTTTTGTTTTTACAACGTGGATTCGACCGTCTTGAAATTCAGGGTGGTTTAATAATACGCCAGAATCCATCACGCCGATTTTCACACCAGAACCATTAAAACCAAGGGCATAAGCAGTAGAGGCATTCATTGAGGTTAAGCCCCAGTCTTTGAGGTATTCAGCGCTTTCCCAACTTTTAGTATTACCGGCTTGGCCTTGTTCAGAATAAGCGGCTGCATTAGCAGCATACCAACCAACAAGTAGTGCGAGTGCGGTTTTTTGAAGTGTTTGAGGTTTCATGTTGTCTTCCTTTATCTTTTTGATTTTAGGAGACTATTATTCGCCTCATCGCGAAGCGCTTCAATGACTCAAATCAAAATTCCAGAGAAAAATGTTTATTCTGTGACAACGATCACACCAAAGTGCGGTCAAAAGAGGGGATAAATTTATGTATCGTAGAAATCAATGTTATAATTCACGAACAAAATGATTAAGGAGCAAACCATGGCGATTTTAGTAACGGGTGGCGCAGGCTATATCGGTTCACACACTGTAGTGGAATTATTAAATGCAAATAAAGAAGTGGTGGTATTGGATAATTTATGCAATTCGTCCCCAAAATCTTTAGAACGCGTAAAAGAAATCACGGGCAAAGACGTGAAGTTTTATGAGGGCGATATTTTAGATCGTGCTTTATTACAAAAAATCTTTGCTGAAAACAGCATTCAGTCGGTAATCCATTTTGCGGGTTTAAAAGCCGTAGGCGAAAGTGTTCAAAAACCTGCTGAATACTATATGAATAATGTGGCAGGTACGATTGTTCTCATTCAAGAAATGAAAAAAGCAGGCGTGTGGAACTTTGTATTTAGTTCATCTGCAACGGTTTATGGCGATCCGGAAATCATTCCAATTACAGAAGATTGCAAAGTGGGCGGGACAACCAACCCTTACGGTACCTCTAAATACATGGTGGAACAAATTCTGACCGATGTTGCGAAAGCTGAACCGCAATTTAGCATGACGATTTTACGTTATTTCAATCCGGTAGGCGCTCACGCGAGTGGATTGATTGGTGAAGATCCAAATGGCATCCCAAATAACCTATTACCTTACATCAGCCAAGTTGCGATC
>CAUGKJ010000215.1 GCA_959600045.1 uncultured Haemophilus sp. | reverse complement strand
TTGGTTTTATCTGAAAGTGCGGTCAAAAATCCGTTTAAATCATGTCCCCAATTCTTCGCTGGAATTTCTTTTGCAATAGCATTAATGGCTTTGGTCACTAAAGGGTAAACAATAAAAGCATATTGTGAATAAATCACTTCATCATGCTCACTCGCAAAGGTATGAGCAAAGAGCTCTAATAAATCGTTAGAACCATTGCCAAGGGTGATTTGGTTTGGTTGCACACCAAATTTTTTTGCAATAGCCGCTTTAAGTTCAAAACCATTCGCATCAGGATAACGAGTTAAATGATCAAGTTGGGCTTGAATGGCTTTTTTCGCACTTTCAGGAAAACCGAAAGGGTTTTCATTTGAGGCAAGTTTAACGATATTAGTAATACCCAATTCACGTTCGAGTTCTTCGATTGGTTTTCCTGCTTGGTAAGGTGAAAGAGATTTTACGCCTTGATTGGCGACGTTGATGTATTGCATATGCTTTCCTTATAAAAACGAGCGGGCCTTTCAGCCCGCACGTTGAGTTTAATAAATCAGATAATTAGCTATTTTCAGCTTCAAATTTTTTCATGAATTCAATGAGCGCTTGTACACCCTCTAATGGCATCGCATTATAGATAGAGGCACGCATGCCACCTAGTACTTTGTGGCCTTTTAAGGCTTGAAGACCGGCAGCTGTAGATTCTGCGACAAATTTAGCATCAAGTTCAGGATTGCCTGTCACAAATGTGACATTCATGGTTGAACGGTTTTCTTTAGCTACGACGTTACGATAGAGTTTACTGCTATCAATGTAGTCATAAAGGGTTTGTGCTTTCACTGCGTTACGTTTTGCAATTTCTTTTAAGCCACCGATTGCTTGAATATGTTTGAAGACCAATGAACAGAGATACCAAGCAAAGGTTGGTGGGGTATTGATCATGGAGTCGGCGTCACGTTGTGTGGCGTAATTCCAAATAGATGGGGTTGCTTGGCGAGCATGACCAATTAAATCATCACGAATAATCACGAGCGTAATTCCTGCAGGACCAAGGTTTTTTTGCGCACCCGCATAAATGACACCGAATTTGCTAATGTCAATTTCGCGAGAAAGGATATTAGATGACATATCTGCCACGAGAACAGCATTGGCCACATTTGGTACATCAAAAATTTCCACACCACTGATGGTTTCATTTGGACAATAGTGAACGTAATCGTATTGTTCAGCGATTTCGCTGAAATCAAGATTGGTGATGCGTGTGTGATCACCATTTTCCACAATGGTAATTTCATCAATTTCAGCAAAGTTACGCGCTTCTTTAGCCGCAGTTGCAGACCAGTGGCCGCTATTTAAGTAAAGTGCTTTGCCTTTCTCACCAATTAGGTTCATTGGTAATGCCGCAAATTGACCGCGAGCCCCACCTTGTAGGAATAACACACGATAGTTATCTGGAATGTGATACACCTCACGTAGATCTTTTTCTGCTTGAGCAATCAATTCCATAAAATATTTGCCACGGTGACTGACTTCCATTACCGATACACCTTGACCAAGCCAGTTGGTTAGCTCCGCTTGTGCTTTTTGTAGGACCTCAGGAAAAATCATGGCTGGACCCGCGCTAAAATTAAAGACTTTTGACATTGTGTTTCCTTATTTTATTTTGAATAGATTCTTCATTTTTACCACTACCGAATAGGATAATCAACTAAATCAAACAGTTTTTTGATCTAATCCATCAATTTAAATTTAAGCTTTTGACGGAGACGAAAAAAAGAGCTACATTACCTGAAGTTTGTTTTTAACTTTGAGAGAGTCTATCATGGGAAATGTAAGTAAATCCTTCCAAGAAGTATTAGAGTATGTGCGTTTGTATCGTTTAAAAAATAAACTTAAACGCGATATTGAAGACAACAACCGCAAAATTCGTGATAACCAAAAACGTGTCTTATTGTTAGATAACTTAAATCAATATATTCGTGATGATATGAGCATTGAAGATGTTCGTGTAATTATTGAAAATATGCGTGATGACTACGAAAGTCGTGTTGATGACTATAATATTCGTAATGCGGATCTTTCTACTCAACGTCGAGAAGTGAGCGCGAAAATGAAAGAGCAGAAAAAAGCGCATACGAAATTAGTAAAAGATACAAATAAAATTACATTATAAAATCCTAAAAGAAATGACCGCACTTTATCGAAGTGCGGTCATTTTTTATGGCATTTTTAGGATGAGCTATAAATGATTAAACATCATAGGTGCCTATTACCACAGCTTGATCTAAAATATGCCCTTGCATCGCAAAATGTAGATCATTAAAACGGAATCCTGGTTTGAGGTTTAGTTTAGTATCGAGCGCATACACAATAAGCTCGTAACGATGTAAACAGTTTGGTGGTGCCATACCGCCATAGAATGAGGCTTCTTCAATATCAAATTGACCTAATTTACTCGCCCAAGTGTTTGCACCTTGCACATAATCTGTTGCGGTTTGGCTTTCATTTTCTTGAATAACTGTACGTTCAAGATCTGCAATGAGCCAATGAATCCACACAAAGCCACTCGCCGTAATTGCGTCTTTATCTTCTAAGACAACCGCAAAGGATTTGGTACCTTGAGGTGCATCGTGAATTTCAAACGGAATAGAGTAGGTTGGCATACCATTTGGGCTAA
>CAUGKJ010000214.1 GCA_959600045.1 uncultured Haemophilus sp. | reverse complement strand
TAAAGAATTGGAGAAACGTGGTATTGGTCGTCCTTCGACTTATGCGGCAATTATTTCGACTATTCAAGAGCGTGGTTATGTACGCATTGAAAATCGCCGTTTCTATGCCGAGAAAATGGGTGAAATCGTTACTGATCGCTTAAATCAATCTTTTACTGATTTGATGAGCTACGATTTCACTGCCAATATGGAAAACGTACTAGACCAAATTGCATCCGGTGAGAAAAATTGGAAAGCTGAGTTAAATCAATTCTTCAAAGATTTTTCTACCCAACTTTCTAAGGCTGAATTAGATGAGTTAGAAGGTGGAATGAAGCCGAATAGCCTTGTACTCACCGATATTGATTGCCCAACTTGTGGCCGCAAAATGGCGATTCGCACAGCAAGTACAGGTGTCTTCCTTGGTTGTTCTGGTTATGCATTACCACCAAAAGAGCGTTGTAAAACAACGATTAATCTTATTCCAGAAGCAGAATTACTCAATGTATTGGATGAGGCTTCTGAGACCAAAGCCTTAATGGATCGTAAACGTTGTCCGAAATGTGGCACAGCGATGGATAGCTATATCATCGACCCACATCGTAAATTACATATTTGTGGTAACAATCCGAATTGTGATGGTTATTGGGTTGAACAAGGCCAATTCAAAATTAAAGGCTATGATGGTCCGATTGTAGAATGTGATAAGTGTGGTTCAGATATGCACTTAAAACTCGGTCGTTTTGGTAAATATATGGGCTGTACCAGCTGTGATAACACCCGTAAGATTTTGAAAAACGGCGAGGTTGCACCGCCAAAAGAAGAGCCGGTTCATTTCCCTGAACTGAAATGTGAAAAATCTGATGCGTATTTTGTATTACGTGATGGTGCAAGTGGTGTGTTTATGTCAGCACATAACTTCCCGAAATCTCGTGAAACACGACCAGCGAAAGTGGCGGAATTAGCCCTTTATCGTGATCGTTTACCGGAAAAATTACGTTATTTAGCCGATGCGCCACAAAAAGACCCTGAGGGTAATGAAGCTATTATCCGCTTCAGCCGTAAAGAAAAACATCAATATGTGACATCTGAAAAGAATGGCAAAGCTACAAAATGGATTGTGGATTATATTGATGGTAAATGGGTAGAACGGAAAAAGTAGGATGAACATCACGGTTTATTGCGGTGCGAGTTTAGGTAATAATTCTGCCTATCAGGCTGCCGCAAAAAAATTAGGAAAATGGATTGCTGATGGTCAACATACTTTAGTTTATGGTGGTGGAAAATTGGGATTAATGGGTGAGGTTGCTGATACCGTGCTCGCTCATCAAGGCAAGGTAATTGGCATTATCCCTCAATTTTTACAAGACAGAGAAGTTTCACATCCTAATTTAACTAAGACCGTAGTTGTTGAAAGCATGTCTGAGCGAAAAAATAAAATGGTTGAGCTTGGTGATGCTTATATCGCTTTGCCTGGCGGACCTGGCACTTTAGAAGAAATTGCTGAAGTGATTTCTTGGGCGCGAATTGGAAAAAATAACAATCCTTGTATTCTGTTTAATGAAAAGGGGTATTTTGATTCACTAAAGTCCTTTTTTAGCCATATGATGAAAGAAGGCTTCTTTACTCAAGGTGATTTTGAGAAGATTTTATTCTCGAATAATCTTCAAGAAATCGAAACCTTTATTGAACATTACCAACCTCCAGCGTTAAGAACATATTAAAAAAGTGCGGTTAAATTTGACCGCACTTTTTTATGATTAATGATGATGTTCTGGTTTTGGTGGGAGTTTAGCTCTAGCTTTACCAACAGGGAGAATTAACGTCGCGTAATTCGCTGAATGTTGACACACCTTTTGATCTTCAAATGGTTCTTTATGAATCACTTTAAGTTTCCAAATACCTTCAATTAATGGAATAAAGTTAACTTTACCTTCTTTGTCTGTTTTACCAGAAAAGGCTTGTGGCTCACGGTGAGATGTCGCCGCTTCCATATCTTTTACAACAAATGTATCAGAGGTTGCGATAATCGTTTCGCCTGCAAGTGGTTGGTCTTTATAGAAAATCTGAACAGGGAAAGCTTCACCGGCTTTAATTGTTTTCGGATCTTTAAGTGGCACGATTTCAAGTGGTAAGCCGAGGCGTGTCATTGCCATATCTGCATTTAATGGTTTTTTGCCCACTACAGTAAAGGCTTTACCAAACATTTGAGTTTGTTCGCAATAGAATGCATTTGGTGTACCTTGTAAGTTATCCATTTTCCAACCTTCATTATTTTGTGACCAGAAAGTTGGTTTATAAGTAGCTGTTACCCAATATGAACCGTCTTTTAACGGTTTTTCTGATTGATATTGGTAGTTTTCACCTTTTTGTACTAAGGTTTGCATTTCACCATCTTGATTGATGAGTTCCATCGGTGGAAAAATAGCGAGACGTTTTTCAGGAATTTTTTCAACGTAGGGGTAGTCACCATAAGCTAAATCAGCTTTTAAAACGCTATTAGAAGCCAGTTGTGCTGGTGTTGCAACCCAAACTTCATGTGCTTGCGCGAGCGCAGAGAAGCCAAGTAGTGCTGCAATTAATGTTTTTTTCATTGTCTATCCTTATTTAATCAATAAATCAATTTATAGAAAGTCTTCGATAGGGCGGACGAGTATAACGAAAAAGAAATGATGAGACGAATAGAAAAAGTTGATTTTGTGAGAAACTTCA
>CAUGKJ010000213.1 GCA_959600045.1 uncultured Haemophilus sp. | reverse complement strand
ACAGCTTTTATTATCGCAGCTGACGAGGAAATGATCCGCCATTCAGTTGCCGAACATTACAAAGATTTGTCGTATCGGCATCAAATTGATTATTTGGACAAGCTCATTCAGATTCCTATTCGTGTACCTAAAGCAGGTGTTCTTGAAATTCGTGCGTATTTGTATATGCTGTATGCTATTCATCAAAAAGTGCCACCCGAAAAATTAGCAAACTTACGCCAATTTTTAGAAACTATTGAAGAGCAACATAATCAAGCTCTATTGTCAGATTTTGAACGCGCAAACAGAATAGCTCCTTTATTAGCAAATTCACCTAATATTCACGGTAATCCTAGAATTGTAAAACGTATTTTAAATACCATTAAAATGCGTGCCCAAATCGCAAACAAGCGTCAAATACCGTTAGAGGAAGCGATTATTACCAAATTGGTGATTTTTGAGCGATGTGTGGATTCTGATGTGGTAACAAATTTTTATCAGCGTATTAATGAAGAAGAGGGTAAACCTGAATTATTAAAAGAGCTGGAAAATAACAATGAGCAAAATTTATCAAAACTCTCTGAAAATAAGCCTATTCAAGCATTTATCAAAGAATGGGCAAAGTTAGAGCCCAAATTATCCAATGTTGATTTGCGCGCGGCAATCTATTTATCTAGGGAAACCATACCGCTAAATACTTATACTGCTCAACTTTCTCAAAAAGCCCAACAGGCTTTAAGCATTTTACTTAAAGCTACATCAAGAACTGGTTCACAAAATACCCAAAATGCCATTCAGGGATTAATAATTGATGAACAAATCTCCGTTATGGAAACCTTAATTGAACAATTAAGAAAAGTGGATAATTGGGATAAAAGTCCAAATGGTTTTGTGGGGGCTTGTTTGTTGGCAGAAAATTCAGAAGATGGGGCAAGAATCTTAAACCGTTTTATTATTGAGTTAAAACAAAGTGTAAAAAAACCTTGGTTAAATACGGCTTTAAAAAATGCAAATTGGTATAAGGAATAATAAATGGGTACTTCACAGTCTAGCGTAGGACCAAATGGTCGTTCACCCTTACTGCCCTCTTGGGTTGATAACAATCAAGCACAATTACAACCCCCAGACCCACAAAGATTAAAGGGATTGCGTCAGGCAATCGGTAGGGCTGTACGAGGTGGTGGACGTGACGATGTCCGTAAAGCACTTGGTCATTATGCACGAAAAGCCAGTGGTGGTAAGCATACAGCCGTCCAAAAATTGGGGAAAATTACCCAAGCGGGTGCGAGCTTATTTGGCATTTTTTCAGACAACCAGCAACAACAATATTCAGTTAATTTACATAGTTTAAATGGGCAGCCTTGCGATGAAGCCATCAACCAGATTACCGAACTTTTGGCTGGTCATCACGGTGATTCAGACAAAATTCGTTCTGCAATGAATATTGCTTTATCAGAAGCATTGGAAGGAATGACAACTTTTGATGAAAACAGTATTTCAGTTGAAGTTATTGCTAAGATGATGATTTGTTATTTAACTGAAAGCATTTTTCTACAAATTGCACACGATGCTGGTAAGGCTTGGAAAAAGGGCGATAATCCTGTACAAATTGCCGAAGCAGAAAATGATTTACGGCAACTCATTCGTGAAGTAGTAGATGTTAAGCTTGCCCCTAAATTTACGGATGATGTTTGCCAGTTAACAATTGAACAAATGCAAGAAATTCAAAACCAAGCTATTTTGGAAATTTGGGAAGAATGGGAGGATTATTGATGACTCAATTGGTTTTTCATCACGACATTAATCAATTAAATAACTTACCAAATGGAACAATACCTGTTCATTTGTATGGAATGGGCAATAAAAAACTACAAATTGCCCATATTGGTAATATGGTTTTAGATAGTGTGAAAAGATTAGGTATTAAACTCAATAACCAAGTAATGGATTTTCTAACCATTGCCATGGCAGTAACGGCGGCAGATACTTTTGTTTTACGAAAAGATACTGCCAATGGCTGGTGTCGTTCCTTTTCTATTACTTTACCATTATGCCAGCCAGATATTTGGCAAGCAAATAAAGTTCATTTAGAACAGATTTTACACTTTTTAAGTGGTGATATTTGGGAATTTGATTTTCAGGCAGGCGGACAATTACCGCCACAGACCTATAAATTAAGTGGCAGAACCAAATTGGTAGATTTAAGAAATAAAGACTGTGTTTGTTTATTTTCAGGTGGTTTGGATTCAGCAATTGGGACAATTGATTTATTGGAGCAGGGCCATTCACCGGTTTTAGTTAGTCATTCTTATAAAGGTGATAAATCACGTCAGCAAGCCATTATTCAGCAACTTAACCAAAATGGTTATATTAATCAATTTTCCCAATTTAATGCGATTGCACATCCACGTTTAAATAATGGTGGGACTACTGAAATCACAATGAGAACCAGAAGTTTAAATTTCTTAGCATTTGCAGTTGTATCAGCTTATGCATTACAGGAAGTCGTGCAAAAAGGGATTGATATTTTTGTACCTGAAAATGGGGTAATTTCAATCAATGCACCTTTGACACCTCTCAGAATAGGTACTTTGAGTACCCGTACCACACACCCTTATTTTATCCAAGAAATACAAAAATTGTTCACTGCGGTCAATATTCCTTTCACTTTAAGAAATCCTTATCAATTTAAAACCAAAGGGCAAATGATAGCAGAA
>CAUGKJ010000212.1 GCA_959600045.1 uncultured Haemophilus sp. | reverse complement strand
AACCATTTATTAGTCACTGTATAGCTATTTTGTGCAAGCACTGCACCTGGTGTACCTGATGCGCCCACAGTATCAACTAACTGATAAGAAATGTTATAACCACTACCAGTTGATGTTACTTGACCAACCACAACAGCATCAATACCTAAAGCAGTCCAAGCTTCTGGTTTCACTTCTGCTGCAGTCGTTGGTTGTTGTGGCATTTGACTTACTGGAATTGGGTTAAATTTACCACTATTACGTAAGTCATCTGCAACAATTTGACCAATATTTTCAGGTGCAGAACCCGCGAAAGGAACAACTGCGATAGGACGAGCGCCATCAACACCTTCATCAATCACAATTCGAACTTCATCTTCTGCCATTGCTGTGCTTACAAATGCAAACATCACCACAAATAGCCCCATAACACGTTTGATCAATTTCATTTAATCACCTTATTTTAACGTTGTTACTTTCCTAAAACCGATTATCGAGCATTGATATCAAAATCGATAGTCGGCGCTTTATATTTCTCATAAATAGCATCAGATGGTGCTGCTGGAACTTTTTTCGTTCTAGCTACCGCACTTAATGCTGCAGTACAAATATCATCAGGTCCTGAAACGCGTTGATAGCCTAAAATAGTACCATCTCGACCGAGTTGGATTTTAATGCTACAAACTTTACCGGCAAAGCTTGGGTCTTTTAAGAAACGGCGTTGAATTTCACGTTTAATGACACCCGCATATTGGTCACCAACTTTACCACCATCTCCAGCACCAAGTCCTGCACCACTGCCTTGTGTACCGCCTTTATTTGCATTACCACCTTTAGATGCACTACCACCACCGACATCTCCGCCGTTCATGAAGTCATCTAAAGCCGCTTGATCTGCTTTACGTTTTGCTGCATCAGCTTTTGCTTTCGCTTCTGCATCTGCCTTAGCTTTTGCTTCAGCCTTCGCTTTCGCTTCTGCATCCGCTTTAGCTTTTGCTTCAGCCTTTGCTTTCGCCTCAGCATCGGCTTTCGCTTTTGCATCAGCCTCAGCTTTTGCTTTAGCCTTAGCATCTGCTTCAGCTTTGGCTTTGGCATCTGCTTCTGCCTTGGCCTTCGCTTTTGCTTCAGCATCGGCTTTCGCTTTTGCCTCAGCCTTGGCTTTAGCATCTGCTTCAGCTTTTTCTTTCGCTTTTTGAGCTTCGGCTTGTGCTTTAGCTTTTGCTTCTTCCTCAGCCTGTTTAGCTGCTGCCGCTAAACGTTTTGCCTCTGCATCAGCTTTTAATTTCGCTGCTTCAGCCGCTTGTTTTGCTTTCGCTTCTTCAGCTTGTTTCTGTTTTTCTAACGCCTCTTGACGAGCAAGTTCTTGTTGCTGTTTTTGCTTTTCAATTTCTTGCTGCTTTTGTTTTTCAAGTTCTTTTTGACGTTGAATTTCCTGCTGACGCTTAATCTCTTCTTGTTTCGCAATTTCTTGCTGATTTGGCTCAGGTTCAGGCTCTGGTTTTTTCTCTTCAACTACAGGCTCTGGTTTCTTCTGTTTATCAGTTTGACCTTTTTTCTGTTGTTGAATACGTCCCCATTCCTGTGCTGCGCTGCCAGTATCGACCATCACAGCTCCCATGGCATCACCTTCACCTTCTCCACCACCCATTATTTCAACGGTTTGATAAAGAGAGCTCCAAATCAACAAACCAAACAATGCAAGGTGCATCGCAATAGAGATGACAAACTCATTTGCACGTTTTTTTCGTCGATTATTCTGCACGGTTTTACCTACTTATTCTTAAATCGGGTTGGTCATTAAACCCACAGACTTAATGCCGGCAAGATGTAGTAAATTCAGTGCTTTAATCACTTCTTCATAAGGTACATCTTTTGCTCCGCCCACTAAGAACATTGTGTTATTGTCTTTATCAAATTCTTGTTTTGATAATTGGGTTACCATTTCTTCGTTAAGGCCTTCTTGGCGTTGACCACCAATAGAAATCGAATACTGCCCTACACCCGCTACTTCTAAGATAACCGGTGTTTTATCTTCATTTGATACATTTTGACTTTGCACCGAATCAGGGAGTTCCACTTGAACGCTCTGACTGATAATCGGCGCGGTTGCCATAAAAATTAACACCAAAACTAAAAGAACATCGAGAAATGGCACGATGTTAATTTCAGATTTAATGTCTTTACGCTGACGACGAGCCATAATTTCCTCTAAAACTTCGCTAAAATCCACCGCACTTTTTCAATTTATCAAGTGCGGTCAATTTTTCATTTATTTTTAATGGGGCGCTTTACCAAAAGCTTGACGATGTAAAATTGTGGTGAATTCATCAATGAAGTTACCATAATTTTGTTCAATCGCATTAACACGTAAGCTTAAACGGTTATACGCCATTACAGCTGGAATCGCCGCAAACAAACCGATTGCTGTTGCGATCAAGGCTTCTGCAATACCTGGAGCAACCATTTGTAATGTTGCTTGTTTCGCACCACTTAATGCCATAAATGCGTGCATGATCCCCCAAACGGTACCAAATAAACCGATATATGGACTTACAGAAGCCACTGTCGCTAAGAAAGGTACACGACTTTCAAGTGCTTCTACTTCACGATTCATCGCAAGGTTCATCGCACGAGTGGTACCTTTAATGATTGCTTCTGGCGCATCTGCGTTCACTTGTTTCAAGCGAGAGAATTCTTTAAAACCGACAAAGAAAATTTGTTCGCTACCGGTT
>CAUGKJ010000211.1 GCA_959600045.1 uncultured Haemophilus sp. | reverse complement strand
CAAGGGGTAGAGTCGGTTGAACTACCAATAGCGTTCCATTTTTCAACGTGGGTGGTAGTGATGATATTCAACCCTTCTGAAATACTGCCATTACCTAAATAAAGTAACGCAAATACAGGTACAAGCAATGCACCAATCACTAAGATTACGGCATTGATAGTATCGGAAACAGCCACCGCTTTTAAGCCACCAAAAATTGCATAAATCGCACCCACTACACCGATAGCAATTACGGTATAGACAATTGCTTGA
Organism: uncultured Haemophilus sp.; assembly: GCA_959600045.1. Taxonomy (GTDB): domain Bacteria; phylum Pseudomonadota; class Gammaproteobacteria; order Enterobacterales; family Pasteurellaceae; genus Haemophilus_D. The sequence continues at coordinate 2,479 of CAUGKJ010000211.1, read as the reverse complement.
GCGTAGCTTAATCCAAAGATCGTTTCTAGATTGAAGATTTTGTTAAAGGCAATTGCCCCAGTATAAAGTGCGGTCGGAATAACGATTAAAAGATAGAAGACTAAGAATAACCCTGACATAATCAAACGAGTTTGACGGTCAAAGCGATTTTCAAAGAATTCAGGAATGGTGGTATAACCGTTACGCAAATATTTCGGCAACATATAAAGCGCCAAGAAACAAAGCGGAATCACCGTTGGTACTGTCCACGCAATAATAGAAAAGTTGTTTTGATAAGAAACGGCATTCACCCCAATCAATTGCTCAGTAGAAAGTGAAGTTAAAACCATTGAGCAACCAATCACAATACCGCTTAATCCTCGTCCCGCTAAGAAATAACCTTTCGAGGTGGTTAAATCATCGTTTTTCGTCCGTAGCCATGAAATATAGGCCACCAAAGCTGTTACGATGAGGAAACTCGAAACTGTTAATAGCATACGCTCCTCCTTGTAGAAGCCATTATTAATATCCATTTATAGACTACTGCTAGATGTATAAAGAGCATATGATAATTGTCATACTGATTGTGTGAGAAGGATCACAAAATTAAAATAAAGTCTGTTTTTATCGATAATTATGAGCAAGATCATAAATTATTTATTTATCCAAAAGAATAATAATGCCGTACTCCCACAAAAAAGGAGTTTGAAATGAGTTTACAGTTAATTTTTATTTTAATTTTATGTGGTGTGATGACAAATATAATGTCCGCTATTTTTGGCATCGGTGGCGGCGTATTGATGGTACCTATTCTCTACACTTTATTCCCACAGTTTCCTTTACAAATGATTGCCGCAACATCATTGATGATTGTTATGGGATCATCCTTTATTAACTTGATTTATTTCTACAAACAAAAAGTATCAATTAATTACAAAGCGATGCTCATTTGGTCTGTTGGCATGATTATTGGTGTACAGCTAGGATTTGAATTAAGTTTTTACGTGCCAGATATTGCCATTATCAGCGTGTTTGTTATCACACTTTCGCTATTAGCGATTCGTACTATTTTTAGTAAAGAAAATGCAATGAATCAGCAAACAACAGCTGATGAAACCATAAAAGGAATGGGCCTTTCGACTTTTGGGGGATTTATTGCGGGTATGACGGGTATTGGAGGAGGCTCTATCATGGCGCCTTTAATTGGTCAGCTAAAATCCGTTAAAGCCCATCAAATTGCCCCTTATACCAATGCGATGATGTTTATTGGTGGGTTAGGCAGTCTTTATGGCTATCTTTCAAAAAACTCACCGCATTACTTTGGTTGGCAAATCGGTTATGTCAATTTTTCGATTGTGATTATTGTTGTGCTAAGTGCTTTTGTAACCGGATTTTTCTCAATGAAAATCCGAGGTAAATTATCACCGCACTTAGTCAAAAAACTATTAGGCATTATTTTATTAGTAATCAGCGCTTATATGTTACTTATCCATTCCATAAAATAAAAATGGCAGAGGAAAATGCCCTCTGCCATTTCGGTTATTTTTCTTCTTTTTTCACTTCATCCCACAGAATATCCATTTCGATCAAAGAAAGATCTTTAAGTGATACGCCTCGTTCTAATGCCTTTCCTTCGACTTTACGAAAACGTTGTTCAAATTTATTATTCGCTTTACGTAAAGCCTCTTCTGCGTTACATTTAAGGTGACGAGACAAATTGACTGTCGCAAAAAATAAATCCCCAATTTCCTCTTCTATTCTTTCTTGATTACGAGGTGTTTGGTTGACCTCATCTCGTACTTCCTTCAATTCTTCTTCAACTTTAGCAAATACAGGCTCAAGTTCATTCCAATCAAATCCAATCTTTGAACACTGTTTTTGCATTTTCTGAGCTCTTAACAATGCAGGAAAAGCATTCGGAACATTATCTAAAATAGACTGTTGTTTTTGAGCTGATTTTTCTTGTGCTTTGATGCTGTTCCAACGAGCTAAAGCTTCTTCTTCATTTCCAGCTGTTGCATCACCAAATACATGAGGATGGCGACGTACAATCTTTTCAGAAACATCATTAAGAACATCATCAAATGTGAAATAACCATCCTCTGAAGCAAGCTGACTGAAGAATACTACCTGTAATAAAAGATCACCAAGCTCTTCTCTTAAATTCGCAATATCTTTCTTTTGGATGGCATCAATGACTTCATAAGTTTCTTCAGTTAAACAAGGAATCATGGAGTCATAATTTTGTTTAAGATCCCAAGGACAACCGCCATTAGGATTACGTAATTGTGCAATTAATTGAATAAAATCTTGAATAGAATAATGCATAAGAATATCTCTGAAATGCTCTAAAAATACGATCAGTATAAAACGAATAGTAAAATTAACAATATTCTTATAAAAATTAAAGATAAATTGATATGGAATAATGGCAGGGGCGGAGAGGCTCGAACTCCCAACACCCGGTTTTGGAGACCGGTGCTCTACCAATTGAACTACG
>CAUGKJ010000210.1 GCA_959600045.1 uncultured Haemophilus sp. | reverse complement strand
TCCTGCTGAGGCAGCAGAAGGCACTATCCGCAAAGACTTCGCGTTAAGTCAGCGAGAAAACTCTGTCCATGGTTCTGATAGCGTTGAAAGCGCAAAACGAGAAATTGCGTATTTCTTCGTAGATTCAGAAATCCAACCATAATTCATTTCTATAAAAAAGCACTTAGTGAATCGCTAAGTGCTTTTATTTTTATTGCTTTTCAATTTTTGAGATAGTCTTTTTCATTGGATCAATTTCAGCCCGAATATGAAAGGCTTTTGCCAAATTCTCCGCATTTAACACGGCTTGCGTTTCACCTACAGCTAACAATTTTCCTTTATCTAATAGAACAATTTCATCACAAAATTGATAAGCCAATGAAAGGTGATGAATGGAAACAACACATGTATGTTGTGGTGTGAGTGATTGAAGCTGTTCCATCATATCAATTTGATAATAAGGGTCGAGTGGCGCAATCGGCTCATCAACCAATAAAACAGGGGATTCCTTAATGCAGCAACGAGCGAGTTGTACACGTGCTTTCTCGCCACCTGAAAGTTGTTGAAATGGCTTATCGAGTAAATGAGTTACCGCAAATTTTTCTGAAAACGCTTGAATTTTTGACCGCTCTTTTCCTTTTGGTAACGGAGCTGCCAAGCCTAACGCAATCACATCATAAACGGATAAATCCCAATGAATTTTCGTATTTTGTGCAAGATAAGCAATGTGTTGGCTTTTTTCAGTAGCATTCATGTTACTTAATGGCTGGTTATCGAACCAAACCTCCCCTTGTTTGAGAGGCAAGATACCCGCAATGGTTTTCAATAAGGTAGATTTTCCCGCACCATTGGCGCCCATAATGCCAATCAATTTACCTGATGGAAGCGTACAGTTGATGTCACTTAAGCAATAGGATTGGGTGAGTTTTTCAATTCTAATCATAGATTTTTCTCTGTTGCGTTAATAACATCCAAATCAAGCAAGGGGCACCGATAAGCGCAGTCAATGTGCCGATGTAAATATGTGAGAACAGCGGGATGTATAAAATGGCTAAATCGGCCAGTAACAGCAATAATGCCCCAATTAACGCGCTAGTAAGGTAAAGCTGTGATGGGCGAGCTTTCAGTAAAATACGGGCGAAGTGTGGCGCGATTAAGCCGATAAAGCCAATGGTACCGGTTTGTGGAATGGTCGCCCCCACTAATAAAGCCACACCAAAGGTGCTGATGAAAAAGCTACGTTTTGGATCTACCCCCATTGTGCTCGCCGTTTCTTCACCAAAGGTGAGTAAATCTAGGTATCGGCGAGTGTGGTATAAACAGAAAATCCCCGCCAGAACAATGGGGAGTGAAATAAGCAAAGTATCTAATTTTGCCCACATCAACGAGCCTTGTAACCAACGATAAAGTTCAGCTAATGCCCATGGGCTTTCCGCGTTGGAGAGCAATAATGCGATTGCTGACCCAAGCAACATATTGACCGCTAAACCGCTTAGAATCATCATCGTGGTGCCGTAGTTTTTAGCGATCAAATACACGATGAAAAAGCTTAAAAGCGCGCCAATTACTCCTCCGGCTAAGAGCAGTGAAAATGGCACGGCAAAATAATAGAGGATAAATACACTAGCAGCCGTTGCGCCAGCGCTACTGCCGAGCAAGCCTGGACTCGCTAATGGGTTTTGGAAAATGCCTTGCATCGCATTGCCGGCAATCGCTAGGCTGGCACCCGTCAATAAAGCTAAACCAATACGTGGGAAACGAATATCCCACAGCACCATCGAACGCATATCGGTGAGCACGCCATCCGCATTTTTGAGATGCGCGAAATCACCGAGCTGATGATAAACTGCAAATCCGTTAATCAACAGCAACGCGAAGAAAAGTGCGGTATTTAATTTTAGTGTTTTGGTCAATGATCAATTTCCTATGTAATCCAAATATCATTTGTTAATTTTATTTTGTCAAATCTCCCCTAATATTAGCCACGGCCTCACCGTTTGGCATACTGCGCATTTCGGGATCATTGCCTAAATGCCCTACAATAATAACTTTGTTGATACCAGCCATAATATGCTCCTTAATTTAATCATTATGATATGAACTGTTAGAATTAAAACTTGTTCCGTAAGGGTTGCCTTGAATATCCATCCCTCCAACCATTGGTAAACCACTTGCCGGATTAATTTCATTATGAATAGATGATGAATTATTACTATTTCCACTACTCATTGAAAGGTTTGTTTTAAAGGATGATGGTTTATGACCCATGCTTTTTTTTCTTAAAAAAAGCTCATATTCTTCTTTAGTCATAATTCTAAATCCAATTTTGTCTTTAATTTTTTTTAATAAATTAAAAAATAATTTCATAATGTTGCCTCCTAATACTTATCTTTATATTTATCTTCGTTTGCTTTTTCTCTGTTGTTAGCAAATTTTTTTGCTGAATCAGACATAATCCGATTTTTTCCGGCTTGTATATCATAAGAGCTTCTGACATTTTGATTTCTATTTTCATTAGGATTAATATGTTCAATAGGATCTGTTTTTATCCCCATTTTTTTAGCTTGTTCTTCATAATCAAATCCATGATTGACTACATAGTTTTCAACTTGACCACTTGGCGCGCCACCGCTCAATCCCCCTTGTGAATCCAATACTTTCACACCATTACCATCATGAATATTGCGTAATGATTCCTCAACCCCTCTTTGCTAAAGAGGGGGATTATAGTGTAGGGATTTATAATCTGATGTTTTATTCTAATCATT
>CAUGKJ010000209.1 GCA_959600045.1 uncultured Haemophilus sp. | reverse complement strand
TCCAAAAGGCTACATTTACTTTGCAATGGGCTTCTCAGCAGTAGTTGAAATGCTCAACATCAAAATGCGAAAATCACTTGGTCATTAAATCATATAAAAAGGCGGAACAATGTGTTCCGCCTTTTTTTAGTCATTATAGAATACCCCTTTCCCATATAAATACAGCGTGACTTGTTCGCCAGTATGATATTCGTTAATGAGATCTTCATTGATATTCAATTCATAACCACCAACATCAATACAAATATTGATAGCTCGTCCTCTTGATTCAATTCGCTTAATCTCACCTTTAAAAGAAGCGGTCGGATCTTGGATTTTTTTCGCAAGAGAGAATTGCTCAGGGCGGAATAACACTTCCCCTTGCGTATGGCCATTTCCTTTATTTTCGATGGCAATTTCACCTAATTGACAGGTCGCGATGCTATCGTTTTTTAATGTTGCAGGAAGAATAATGCTGTCCCCAATAAATTTAGCAATAGACAAATACTGAGGTGACCAATACAGCGTTTTAGGTGTCGCAATTTGGAGAATTTTCCCTTCTTGAATCACAGCAATTTTGTCTGCATGGCATAGTGCTTCATCACGATCATGGGTCACAAATACGGCAGAGGAACCACTTTCTCTTAATACTTGCAACATATCGTAACGAATTTGATTTCTTAGATGTTCATCTAATGCACTGAATGGTTCATCAAACAGGATCAATTCAGGGCTTGGTGCAAGTGCTCGAGCAAGTGCAACACGTTGCTGTTGACCACCAGAAAGCTGATGAGGGAAACGGTCAGCTAAGCTACTAATGCCCGTCAGTTTCATCACTTCCTGTATGCGTTGTTTTTCCTCTTCAGTTTTCCCTTTACCATCTCCTAAGCCATAAGCAATATTGCGGTAAACATTTAAATGAGGGAATAACACGCCTTCTTGCACCACATAGCCTAATTTGCGTTGCTGGGTTGGCACATTGAGGTTTTCTTTAAAAATAGGTTGATCTTTTAACCAAATCTCACCACTTGTTGGTTGTTCAAAACCAGCAATACTACGCAATAAGGTTGTTTTTCCACAACCGGATTCACCGAGAAGAAACAGAATTTCACCTTTATCTAATTGCAGAGAGATATTGTGCAGAACCTGGTGTCCGTTAAAGGATTTATTCAAATTTTTAATGTCGAGTAATGTTGTCATTTTTATCTTCTCGTTATTTAAAACCGTATCGTTTCAGTAAAAATACAGGGATCCCTGAAAATAGCACTAACATAATGGCATAAGGCGTAGCAGCCGCATATTGTGCATCAGAGGTATATTCCCACACCGCAGTTGAAAGTGTTTTAATGTCATTTGGAGTTAGTAATAGAGTTGCCGTAAGCTCTTTCATTAAGTTTAAAAACACTAAAGCAAACGCAGCGGCAATCCCAGGTAACATGGCTGGAATGACTAAGGTACGGAAAATATAAAAGTTGCTACGGCCTAAGCTTTGTCCTACCTTTTGAATGTTGCTAGACATTTGTTCAAGTGAGCTACGCAAGGTCGTTTGTGCCATTGGAAGATAAAGCATAAAGTAGGCAACGATAACCATGGCAAAGGTTTGATAAAGCGAATACGCATAGTTGATGGTAAAGAAGACCAACGATAATGCGATAACAAGCCCTGGCACAGCGTGAAGTAGATAAGGGATTCGATCAAGCCAAATCGTCAATTTACTGCGATAGCGTACCGCAGCCCATACCAATGGTAGTGCACAAATAACGGTAAGTGTTGCACCCAGTGTTGATATAGTCAGTGAATTTGTGAAGGCGGTAAAAAATTCCCCAAAATCGACCGCACCTTCAATGGAGCTTCCCACAGTTAGCCAATAAATCAGCATAGTAATAGGCACACCAATACTGAGCACAAAAATGGTCGAGAAAAAGCTCACGACTAAAATTTGTTTTCCTGCTGAGAGGGTTTTCAACGGATAGGGGCGTATTACACCTTTGCCGCTTTGATAGAGTGTTTGTGTACCTCTAAAACGAATTTCGCCCATCACCACAATGATACAAATGACCATTAACACGCCAGAAAGTAAGGCGGCGGTGTTGTTATTAAAGGCCATTTCATATTCTTGGAAAATCGCTGTAGTGAAGGTTTGATAATTTAAAATAGACACGGCCCCAAACTCTACCAACATATGAAGCGCAATTAATAATACGCTGCTACCGATAGCGGGTTTGAGTTGTGGAAAAATGGCATGCCAAAATGTATAAGCCTGGCTTTTAGCCAATGAAAGGCTCACTTCTTCTAAAGAGCGGTCGAGTCTTTTTAAGGTCGCAGCCACGGGAAGATAAGCAAGCGGGAAAGAACTCAGCGTCATAATGCCGATGGTTCCCCAGAAGCCTTCTACTCTAAAGGTAAGACTGATCCACGTAAAACAACTGACAAAAGCCGGAATACAAAGAGGGAGCGTCATGGCTACTTGGAAAAAGCCTTTTCCCAAAAAGCGATAACGTTCTAATAAAAATGCACATAGTGTGCCGAGAATAATGGCAAAAAGTGTGACAAATACCATTAAAAGTAGGGTATTACTGAGCAATTCCCACATTCTTGGGCGCCAAAGTAATTCAATGCTGCGAGCCAATCCGACATCTGCAGCACGCTCAATAACATATAAAAAAGGTAATAATAATGGCAAACTAATCAGCACGATTAAGGCTATAAGCCAGCGAGGTGGGCGATTAGACACAAAAGAATCCTTTGAAAATATTAGTGTAGAGTAAAT
>CAUGKJ010000208.1 GCA_959600045.1 uncultured Haemophilus sp. | reverse complement strand
GTATCGAACAAGATTGGTATCCAACATTAGAGATTGCTGAGAAAGGCACAGAAGTTGAACGTGAAGAGGCATTAAAACAGTTAAAAGAAGAATTGTTAGCGGTATCGGTTATCTTCCAACAAACTCCTTATTTTATGAGCGAAGAGTTTGGCTTGGTTGATTGTTATGTTGCACCATTATTATGGAAATTACGTAATATGGGCGTGGAATTCAGCGGTACAGGAAGCAAAGCAATCAAAGGCTATATGGATCGAGTATTTAGCCGTGATTCATTCTTACAATCTGTAGGTGAAGCTGCTCCTAAAAATTTAATGGATGATAAATAATGGCTCATACACCTTCTCCAAAACGCCCTTATTTACTAAGAGCCTATTATGATTGGCTAGTGGATAATGATTTCACCCCATATTTAGTGGTGGATGCTAATTATTATGGTACCAATGTACCAGTAGAATACGTGAAAGATGGACAAATTGTTTTAAATCTTTCTGCTGGAGCGACTGGGAATTTACAATTAACGAATGATTTTATTCAGTTTAATGCACGTTTCAAGGGTGTGGCTCGTGAGTTATATATTCCGATGGGCGCAGCTTTAGCTATTTATGCTCGTGAAAATGGTGATGGCGTGATGTTTGAGCCAGAAGAAATTTACGATAAATTAAATCGTGAGCCAACATCAGAACAGCCATTAAGTTTTGCAGAAGCGGTAGATAAGCCTAAAGCTGAAAAGAAACCACAGAAATCAGCATCTCATTTACGAATTGTGGATTAATGAAAGAAAAACAAAAGTGCGGTTAATTTTAACCGCACTTTTTTTATTTATTATTTGGTTGCTGCTTTCATATTGCGAACAAACTCGGCGAGTTCAGATAAGCATTGAGCCTGATTATTTAAGTTTCGCTCAATGATTTTTACTGTCGCGGACCCTGAAATTGCGCCTGCTGCACCCAGTTGAAGGGCTTCTTTCACCTGAGCAGGTTGCGCAATACCAAAACCTTGTAGAATTGGTGGAGCCTTGTGGGCTTTAAGTTGTTCTACAAGTGTATCTAAGTTTGCGGCATGAGCTTGATTCTCTGCACTTGTTACACCTGCACGAGAAACTAAATAGGTATAGCCTTCGCTGTTTTCAGCAACGCCTTGTACTGTTTTTGCATTAGCATTTGGTGGGCAAATAAAGACAGGTTGAATGCCATGCTTTTTAGCGGCTTGAATATAGTCTTCTTTTGCCAATAGTGGAATATCTGCCACTAAAACCGCATCTACACCGACTTCTGCACAATGTTGATAGAAATTATCTAAGCCTTTTGCAAAAATTAAATTCGCACAAAGGAGTAAGCTAATCGGAATCTCTGGATATTTTGACCGCACTTTAGCGAGTAATTTAAAGCTGTCTTCAGTGCTATGGCCCGAATTGAGCGCACGGTTATTAGCCGCTTGGATAACGGGACCGTCTAATAGTGGATCAGAAAATGGAAAGCCTAATTCCAAAGCATCTGCGCCATTTTCAACTAAAGTACAAATAATCTCAAAAGAGCGATCAAATGTTGGATCGCATAATGTCACGAAAGGTACAAAAGCCCCTTCTTTTTTCGCTGCAAGTTCTGCAAATTTAGTTTCAAAACGGCTCATTATTGCATTCCTTTTTCTTTTAAAACTTTATCAACGGTGAAAATATCTTTATCACCACGACCAGAGAGATTCACCACTAAAATTTGTTCTTTATTCGGTTCTTGATGAATCATTTTTAGCGCATGTGCTAATGCATGCGAACTTTCCAATGCAGGAATAATGCCTTCATGTTTTGCTAATTCTTGGAAAGCATTTAATGCTTCATCATCTGTAATACTTGGGTATTCAGCACGACCAATACTTTGTAAATAAGCATGTTGAGGGCCAACAGAAGGGAAGTCTAATCCCGCTGAAATAGAGTAGGATTCTTCAACTTGACCATCTTCAGTTTGCATTAAAGGTGATTTCATACCGAAATAAATACCGACTTTTGCATGACCTAATGGCGCACCATGTTCACCGCTTTCGATACCATGACCTGCAGGTTCCACACCAATTAAGCGTACACCTTTTTCATCAATAAAATCAGTAAACATACCAATCGCATTTGAACCACCACCGACAGCAGCGATGACAGCATCCGGTAAGCGCCCTTCTTTTTCTAAAATTTGACGTTTAGTTTCTTCACCAATCATTTTTTGGAATTCACGTACAATGGTTGGGAATGGATGAGGACCTGCTGCTGTACCCAATAGATAATGGGTGTTTTCATAGTTGGCTGACCAATCACGCATCGCTTCACAGCATGCATCTTTCAACGAGCAAGAACCTTTTTGTACAGGAATCACTTCTGCACCCATTAAACGCATACGGAAGACATTTGGTGATTGACGTTCCACATCTTTTGCTCCCATATAAACACGGCAAGGCATATCTAACATTGCACAAGCAAGAGCCGTCGCTACACCATGTTGGCCTGCACCGGTTTCAGCGATAATACGTGTTTTACCCATGCGTTTTGCTAATAAAATTTGACCTAACACTTGGTTGGTTTTATGGGCACCACCATGAAGTAAATCTTCACGTTTTAAATAAATTTTTGCTTTTGTTCCCTTGGTTAAATTACGGCAAAGGGTAAGTGCGGTTGGTCTGCCCGCATAATTTTTAAGTAAATCTTGAAATTCACGTTGGAATTCCGGATCGTCTTTTGCTTCAACAAAGGCTTTTTCTAGCTGTTGTA
>CAUGKJ010000207.1 GCA_959600045.1 uncultured Haemophilus sp. | reverse complement strand
ATGTTAGAAAAGAAAATATTACTAACCGATTGTCCTGATGATAAAGGCTTAATCGCCAAAATCACCAATATTTGTTACAAACATCAATTAAATATCCTTCATAATAATGAGTTCGTTGATTTCGAAACAAAACATTTCTTCATGCGTACCGAATTGGAAGGTATTTTTAACGAAGAAACCTTGTTAGCTGACTTAAATTATAGTTTGCCTGCTGGGACAAATTGCCGCCTAATTAGCGCAAAACGTAAACGTATCGTGATTTTAGTCACCAAAGAAGCGCACTGCTTAGGTGATATTTTAATGAAAAATTACTACGGTGCATTAGATGTAGAAATTGCAGCAGTAATTGGTAATCACGATAATTTACGCGAATTAGTTGAACGCTTTGATATTCCATTCCATTGTGTTAGCCATGAAGGGCTCACGCGTGTAGAACACGATAAATTACTTGCTGAAAAAATTGATGAATATGCGCCTGATTACATTGTATTAGCAAAATATATGCGTGTATTAAATCCAGAATTCGTGGCGCGTTATCCAAATCGTGTGGTTAATATTCACCACTCATTCTTACCCGCATTTATTGGTGCAAAACCCTATCAACAAGCTTATGAACGCGGCGTAAAAATTATTGGTGCAACGGCTCACTTTATTAATAATGAATTAGATCAAGGTCCGATCATTATGCAAAACGTGATTAATGTGGATCACACTTACTCCGCCGATGCCATGATGCGAGCAGGGCGTGATGTGGAAAAAACAGTATTAAGTCGTGCGCTTGATCTTGCCTTACATGATCGTATTTTTGTGTATAAAAACAAAACGGTGGTCTTGTAATGAAAGCAATCACCTTAGAGCCGATTTCTCATATTGAAGGTGAAATCAACTTACCGGGTTCGAAAAGCTTATCGAACCGAGCATTATTATTAGCAGCATTGGCTAAAGGTACCACAACGGTCACTAACTTGTTAGACAGTGATGATATTCGTCATATGTTAAACGCTCTTAAAGCGTTAGGTGTGAATTACCAACTTTCTGAAGATAAAACTTGCTGCGAAGTTGAAGGCTTAGGTGGTACATTTCAGGTTGAAAATGGCTTATCACTTTTTCTTGGCAATGCTGGTACAGCCATGCGCCCTTTGACGGCTGCACTTTGTTTAAAAGGCAAAACTGAAGGCGAAGTCATTTTGACTGGTGAGCCACGTATGAAAGAGCGTCCAATCAAACATTTGGTGGATGCGCTTCTTCAAGCGGGTGCCAATGTTCGTTATTTAGAAAATGACGGTTACCCACCGCTTGCGATTCGCAATCAAGGGATTAAAGGTGGCGTAGTAAAAATTGACGGTTCAATTTCTTCTCAATTTTTGACCGCACTTTTAATGGCTGCACCGCTTGCTGAAGGCGATTTAGATATCCATATTATAGGTGATTTAGTCTCAAAACCTTATATTGATATCACTCTCGCGATGATGAAAGATTTTGGTGTTTCGGTTGAAAATCAAGATTATCAAGTGTTTAAGGTGAAAGGTAACCAATCCTATGTCTCACCAGGCAAATACATGGTGGAAGGGGATGCTTCATCAGCCTCTTATTTCCTTGGCGCTGCCGCAATTAAAGGCAACGTAAAAGTGACAGGAATTGGTAAGCATTCCATTCAAGGTGACCGCCTATTTGCCGATGTGCTAGAAAAAATGGGCGCCAAAATCACTTGGGGTGAAGATTTTATTCAAGCAGAACAAGCTGAGCTCCATGGCATTGATATGGATATGAACCACATTCCTGATGCAGCCATGACGATTGCCACAACCGCCTTATTTGCAAAGGGTGAAACCGTTATTCGCAATATTTATAACTGGCGAGTGAAAGAAACTGATCGCCTTGCTGCAATGGCTGCTGAGTTACGAAAAGTCGGTGCGGAAGTTGAAGAAGGTGAAGATTTTATTCGAATTCAACCGCTTGCTCTTTCTCAATTTAAACATGCAGAAATTGAGACCTATAACGATCATCGTATGGCAATGTGCTTTGCGTTGATTGCATTATCGGATACCCCCGTCACGATTTTAGATCCTAAATGTACGGCTAAAACGTTCCCAACATTCTTCGATGAATTTGAAAAATTAAGTATTCGAAACTAATTGCTAAAATAACAAAAGGCGAACAAATTGATGTTCGCCTTTTTCTTTTTTAAAACACCGTCAAAAATGACCGCACTTCTCTCTACTCTGCTGAAGTTGGGATTTTATGACGAATCACCCAATAGATACTCAAAGCAAGTAAGGCGCAGACTAGAATAACGAAGGATGTTGAATAGAAAATATTGCCGATACCCACTAACGGAGATACTACACCACCTAAAAAGAAAGGTGCAAAACCTAACAACGCAGATGCACTGCCTGCATATTGGCGTTCACTTTCCATAGCTAAAGAAGAAATAGCCGGGAAAGTAATACCCATTAATAACAACATCGCAAAGAAACCGATTTCAACAAATAACCAGTATGGCTGAATAATCAATACCGCAATGGTATAAAGTGCAGCAACCACAAAAGCAAAAACACCAATAGCTAAAGCCTGACGATTTGGCAATTTACCACCAACATTTGCCCCGATGACTAATGCAGCACCATTCGCACCAAAACATAAACTAAAGATAAATGCACTCAACCCATAGAAGCTTTGGAAAATAAATGGCGAAGCTGCAATATAGGCAAACATGGAACCAAGCAAGAAACTTTGAATTCCTACATAGCTCATAAATAAACGATTTTTGATAATCACAC
>CAUGKJ010000206.1 GCA_959600045.1 uncultured Haemophilus sp. | reverse complement strand
AACGAGATCGCGCGGTGGCTTATTTTGCAGACGCTGATAATGGCGCACAAGTTTTACTGAGTTCTAGCATTGGTTCTGAAGGACGAAACTTCCAATTTGCTTGTCATCTCGTACTCTTCGATTTACCAGAGAATCCTGACTTACTTGAGCAATGTATTGGCCGTTTAGATCGCATCGGGCAAACAAGAGATGTACAAATTTATGTACCCTGCCTATCAGATTCTGCACAGCAAGATTTAGCACGTTGGTATCATGAGGGTTTAAATGCCTTTGAACAAACTTGCCCTATTGGTATGGCATTGTTTGAACAATATGAAACTTTATTAAAAGTGCGGTCAGAAAATAAAGCAGATTTTGAGCAACTCATCCTCCAAACGCAAAAACAAGCAAAAGCATTGTGCTTGGCCTTAGAGAAAGGTCGCGATCGTTTGTTAGAATTAAATTCTAATGGTGGCGAAAACGCACAACGACTTGCAGCAGAAATCGCTCAAACCGATAATTCACCCCAATTAGTCGATTTTGCACTGAATTTATTTGATATTATTGGTGTAGAACAAGATGATTTAGGTGAAAACAGTATCGTAATCACACCTACGGGCACGATGCTTGTTCCTGATTTTCCTGGATTAAAAGAAGAAGGTGTTACAGTAACCTTTGACCGACAACTTGCCCTTGCGCGTGAAGAATTAGAATTTCTTACCTGGGATCATCCAATGATACGCCAAGGGATTGATTTAATCGCTTCTGGTGACATTGGCAAAGCAGCAATGGCATTATTAGTCAATAAACAGCTGCCTGCTGGCACGCTGTTGGTTGAATTGATTTATATGATTGAAAGCCAATCACCAAAAGGTTTGCAACTGAATCGTTTTCTTCCGCCTACGCCTGTTCGCTTATTGCTGGATAGCAAAGGAAACGATCTAGCCGGACAAGTTAATTTTGATACATTGCAAAATAAACTTAAGCCGCTAGGTAAAGATATTGCGAATAAAATGGTTAAAATGGCTCGTCCAAATATTGAGCAATTAATTAAACTAGGCGATCACAAAATAACTGAAATCGCACAAGCTAAAATTCAAGAAGCCAGTAAATTAGCCGATCAAACATTGAGCACTGAAATCAATCGACTTATAGCCTTGAAAGCAGTAAATAAAAATATTCGCCAGGTGGAAATTGATGTATTAGAAAAACAACGTTTAGTTTCTCTAGAAGAATTAAGTAAAGCAAGCTGGCGACTAGATAGTCTTCGGGTAATAGTGACAAACAAGGAATAATATGGCACTTATTGAATACCATCCCCCTTTAGAACCGTATTTAGATATTATCTACCAAGATAATCATATCTGCGTGGTAAATAAACCAAGCGGTTTACTTTCAGTTCCTGGCAATCAACCAGAATACTATGACAGTGCAATGAGCAGGGTGAAAGAGAAATTTGGATTTTGTGAACCTGCTCATCGTTTAGATATGGCCACAAGTGGGATTATTCTGTTTGCATTAAGTAAAGCGGCAGATAAAGAGTTGAAACGTCAATTCCGTGAACGTGAGCCAAAGAAATATTATCATGCTTTAGTATGGGGACACTTAGAACAAGATAGTGGGGAAATTAATCTTCCTATGATTTGTGATTGGGAAAATCGCCCGCGTCAACGCATTGATTTTGTATTTGGCAAAAGAGCGGTCACTTTTTATGAAGTTTTAGAACGATTACCGACTAACTGTACTCGAGTAAAACTGACTCCAATCACAGGACGTTCACATCAACTTCGTTTACATACTCTCGCGCTTGGACATCCCATTTTAGGGGACAAGTTTTATTCTCACCCACAAGCTAAAGCGATGTCGCCTCGCTTATGCTTACATGCAGAGGAACTTACGATTACGCACCCTATCACAGGTGAAAAAATGACATTCAGAGCTAAAGCTGAATTTTAGGAATACGAGACATAAAAAAGGCTCACATCAGTGAGCCTTTTTATTTTATAACAAATTATTATTCCGCTGCTGCTTCTGCAACTTCTGGACGATCAACTAACTCAATGTATGCCATTGGAGCGTTGTCACCTGCACGGAAACCACATTTTAAGATACGGGTGTAACCACCTGCACGTTGAGCAAAACGTGGACCTAATTCATTGAATAATTTCGCAACAGTTTCGATGTTACGAGTACGAGCGAATGCTAAACGACGGTTTGCAACGCTATCTTCTTTTGCTAATGTAATTAACGGTTCAACTACACGACGTAATTCTTTAGCTTTTGGTAAAGTTGTCTTGATGATTTCATGACTAACTAAAGCACTTGCTAAGTTACGGAACATCGCTTGGCGATGGCTGCTATTACGGTTTAGTTGACGACCACTCTTACGATGGCGCATGATCTTATCCTTCTCAGAAAAATCTTAACCTATGACCAAACTAGTCTTCAGCAATACTTGCTGGTGGCCAATTCTCAAGGCGCATACCAAGTGACAAGCCACGTGAAGCGAGAACGTCTTTAATTTCAGTAAGAGATTTCTTACCAAGATTAGGCGTTTTTAATAACTCAACTTCTGTACGTTGTACTAAGTCACCGATATAGTGAATTGTTTCTGCTTTCAAACAGTTAGCAGAACGAACTGTCAACTCTAAGTCATCAACAGGACGTAATAAAATCGGATCAAATTCCGGTTTTTCTTCCTTGACTTCAGGTTGACGAACATCACGCAAATCAACGAATGCATCGAGTTGCTCTGCTAAAATTGTTGCTGCACGACGAATTGCTTCTTCCGGATCAATAGTCCCGTTAGTT
>CAUGKJ010000205.1 GCA_959600045.1 uncultured Haemophilus sp. | reverse complement strand
ATAAACTGGTGCGTAAAATCGCCGGCAACCAAGAACAAGTTCATGTGGTTGGTTTGCGTGGCTTTGGCGCAACAGAGTAGTTTTTTAAAGCGGCCAAAGCAATTGGCCGCTTTTTTTATTGTGATTTTTATGAGAATTTAGGACGAATTATGCACAACCTTATTTTAGCCATTCTATGTAGTGTTGCCGTATCGGTGTTACTCAAAGTTGCTCGCAAGAAAAATATCATTATTGAACAAGCAATTGCGTTTAACTATATCGTCGCCATTTCATTAAGCTATTTCTTACTCAAGCCTGATTTTAAAGGATTAGAATTTACCGAATATTTGGCACAAAGTGATAGCACACCTATCTTCCTAGCATTAGGTATTTTATTACCAACCGTATTTATCATTATGTCTAAAGCCGTTGAATTTGCGGGTATTGTGCGTTCAGATGCAGCACAACGCTTATCGTTATTTCTACCGATTGTTGCCTCTTTTATTATCTTCCATGAAACATTAAGTCAGCCAAAAGTTGTTGGCATTATTTTGGCATTCATTGGTTTATTCTGTATCTTGAATAAATCGAATGAGCAAAGTGCGGTCACTTTTAAAGGTATTTTAGGCTTAATCGGTGTTTGGTTTGGTTATGGCACCATTGATATCTTATTCAAACAAGTAGCCAAAAGCGGGGGAGCATTCCCAACCACATTATTCATCGCTTTCTCATTAGCCGCTTGTGTCATGTTCCTTTATTTATTCCTAAAACGCACTCAGTGGACAGTGCCAAGCTTTATTGGTGGAATCATTTTAGGCGTGTTGAATTTCTTTAACATCCTTTTTTACATTAAAGCGCACCAAAGTTTCGGACAAAACCCAACCTTAGTTTTTGCGGGAATGAACATTGGTGTGATTTGTTTAGGCACCATCACCGGCGCATTTTTCTTTAAAGAAAAAATCAGCAAAATAAACTGGTTTGGCGTACTTATCAGTCTTTCAGCAATTTTCTGTTTATATTATTTAGATAAAATTCTGGCTTAATTATGGCAAACAATTTTAGTTTTTTTATCTACGATTACGAAAGTTTTGGTATCAATCCGGCAAGTGATCGTCCAGCTCAATTTGCCGGTATTCGTACCGATGCAAATTTCAATATCATTGGTGAGCCTATTATGTTGTATTGCAAGCAAACCAATGATTATTTACCCGCAACGGAAGCTGTAATGGTTACAGGAATCACACCACAAGAATGTAATGAAAAGGGGATTCCTGAGCCTGAATTTGCCGCAAAAATTCTAGCTGAGTTTTCACAACCGAATACCTGTGTGATGGGGTACAACAACATTCGTTATGACGATGAAATGACTCGTTATACCTTTTACCGCAATTTTATTGATCCCTATGAATATAGCTGGAAAAATGGCAATTCTCGGTGGGATTTACTCGATGTAGTACGAGCCTGTTATGCGTTACGGCCAGAAGGAATTAATTGGGCTTATGACGATGATGGTATGCCAAGCTTTCGCTTAGAAAAATTAACCAAAGCAAATGGTATTGAGCATGAAAATGCCCATGATGCGATGGCGGATGTGTATGCAACTATTGCCATGGCTAAATTAATCAAAGAAAAGCAGCCTAAATTATTTCAATTCTTCTTTGAGCATAGAGGTAAAAAGGAAATTGAGAAACTGATCGACACCGCGGAAATGACACCATTAGTGCATGTTTCAGGTATGCTAGGGAATTATCGCGGCAATTGTGCTTGGGTGGCACCATTAGCATGGCATCCAACTAATCAAAATGCCGTAATCGTCTGTGATTTATCAGGTGATATTGATAATTTACTCAGTAAAAGTGCGGTTGATTTGCGACAAGATTTATATACCAAGAAAAGCGAGCTAGAAGAAAGGGGAGTTTCATCAGTTCCATTAAAATTGGTTCATATTAATAAATGCCCAATTTTGGCGCCTGCAAAAACGTTACTGCCTGAAAATGCGGCTCGTTTAGGGATAGACAGACAACAATGCTTAGATAATTTAGCAAAATTGCGTCAATCCTTAGATATACGCGAGAAAGTTATTGAAATCTTCTCAGAAGAGCGCGAATTTGAGGCGAGTGATAATGTAGAAACGGAGCTTTATAACGGCTTCTTTAGCAATGCCGATAAAAATAATATGGCTATTTTACGTGATTTGCCAGCAGAGAAATTAGCTGAACATGGTTTAGCATTTGAAGATAAACGAATTCCTGAATTGTTATTCCATTATCGTGCCAGACATTTCTATAAAACTCTAAATCGTGCAGAACAAATCAAATGGCAAAAATATCGCCAACGTAAATTAGAACAAAGTGCGGTTAAATTTGAAGAAAGTTTACAACGGTTAGCAGAGGAATATTCTGATAATCCAACCAAACTGAATTTACTGCAACAGGTTTATGAATACGGAGCAAAACTGTTATCTTAATCTTATACATATCGTGACATAGTCACACAAATGCCATTCATCAAAACGTAAATCCTAATCCCTGAGATTTACGTTTTTCTTTTTTAAATCTGATGATATTCACCTCATAAAATAACGCAGAATTCACGTAGCGTTGTCATTATTTGATACATATAAACTTCTTTATTTTTTCCTTACATAACAACTTTAGAGTGTATAAATCATTATTTCATCTTATTGCAAGGTGCTTTAGAGCCAGGTTTTGCATCGCTTAAGTGGTATTTACAACCTGTGTATAACTCTGTGATCTTATTAATACGTAGCTTTCACTAACCTTGTAATTGATTTCGCATAATGTATATTATGTTA
>CAUGKJ010000204.1 GCA_959600045.1 uncultured Haemophilus sp. | reverse complement strand
ATTTGCCCATCTTCTTTTACCGTTAAAACCATTTTTCCTTTTTGAGTACTAACCGCAATATCTTTTTTATTCGTCAGCCCTTTTAAGGTGACAAAATGCGCAAAACATCTTGCCCCATTTCCACATTGCGACACTTCACTGCCATCTGCATTGAAAATACGATAATGGAAATCTAAATCTGGATCATAAGGTGGCTCAACAATTAAAAGTTGATCAAAACCAATACCACGATGACGATCGGCTAAGCGTTTAATGGTTTCAGGGGTAAAATAGGCATTTTGTGTCACAGCATCAACAACGACAAAGTCATTGCCAAGGCCATGCATTTTGGAAAACTGCATGTTTCCTTCCTTGATTTGAAAATTTTTTGGCATTATAGAGAGCAATAAGCCGAATGGCAAATAGCCATAATAGACAAAGTGCGGTCAAAAAACACTTTATTTTCTCACCGTACTTTCATCATTACATCCAAGCGTTATTACGAATAATCCCTACTGCAATCCCTTCAATTTCAAAATGAGGTTGTTCTTCAAGATTCACCACAATCGGCTGAAACTCTTCATTTTCTGCATGCAGATAAATAACTGAACCTTTGCGTTCTAAGCGTTTTACTGTCACTTCATCTTCAATTCTTGCGACAACAATCTGCCCATTACGCACATCTTTTGTACTATGAACAGCAAGAAGGTCACCATCTAAAATGCCGATATCTTTCATGGATTGGCCATATACTTTTAATAAAAAGTCAGCTTGTGGTTTAAACATATTAGCATCAACACGATAAGTGCCTTCAATATGTTGTTCTGCCAAGATTGGCTCCCCTGCGGCCACACGACCAATGAGCGGTAAGCCTTCTTCTTCCTCATCATTTGCACTGTCATCAATAATGCGAATACCTCGAGAAGCCCCCGCAACAATTTCAATTGCACCTTTACGAGCAAGTGCTTTTAAGTGTTCTTCCGCCGCATTAGGGGATTTAAAGCCTAATTCACGAGAAATTTCTGCACGAGTTGGCGGCATGCCCGTGGTTTCTAAATGGCGTTTTAAGAGTTCCAGCACTTCTTGTTGTCTGGCAGTTAATGGTCTCATATACACTCCTGTTACTTTATACAGAATAACTGTTAGTATATACATAAAAATGGCGATTGCAACAACTATTTTTTAGCGATAAAAGTGCGGTCAATTTTTTTCATCTTTTTGAGTGTTCATCATAAATCCCAAATGTAAAATTTTTAGAATTTGACTGGTCGAATGTGTTAAAATGCCTGACAATACCTAGAAATGTCTAACAAAAAGAGAATATTAATTATGTCTGGCATCGTAAGTACTTATCGTAAATTATTAGAATTACCGCTTTCGGTTTTAGTAAAAAATAATCCCATTCCCGCTCAACCAATCGAAGAGCTTCAACTCAATATCAATCAACCTATTCTTTATGTTTTGCCTTATACCTCTCAAACTGACTTCGTGATTTTCCGTCGTAACTGTTTGAGCGTCGGTCTGCCTGATCCAGCTGAAAAGAATGTGATTGATGGCATAGCATTACCACGTTATGTCTATTTAGACGAAGGTCGCCGCTTTTTTAAATCAAAAGGCGCAAAAGATGAAACCGCTAAAGTCTTCAATAAATACTTAGAACTGCACCGTGATGCAGCCGATTTAGATGTACAACTCATTCCTGTTTCGGTGCTTTGGGGGCGCTCACCAGGTAAAGAAGATAAAGCAAGCTTGCCCAATCTTCGCTTATTAAACGGTATTCAAAAAACCTTTGCAGCAATTTGGTTTGGACGTGATACTTTTGTGCGTTTTTCTCAAGCGCTTTCTTTGCGTTACATGGTAAATGAGCACGGCTCAGATGAAAAAATTGCGCAAAAACTGGCTCGCGTAGCTAAAATGCACTTTGCTAAACAACGTATTTCCGCGACAGGGCCTCGTTTGCCAAACCGCGAAGCCATGTTTAATAAGCTATTAAATTCTCAAGCAATTCAAAATGCCATTGAAGATGAGGCAAAATCAAAAAATATCAGCCGTGAGAAAGCCTACGCTGAAGCCGAAAAAATTCTTCATGAAATCGCAGCTAATGTAAGCCATTCTAGCCTTCGTGCAGCAGATCGTTTCTTGCGTTGGTTATGGAACAAGCTGTATTCCGGTATTGATGTACAAAATGCGGATCGTGTACGTAAACTTGCGCTAGAAGGTCATGAGATTGTTTATGTGCCTTGTCACCGTAGCCACATTGACTATTTATTGCTTTCTTATGTACTCTATCACCAAGGTCTTGTACCGCCACATATTGCAGCAGGAATCAACTTAAACTTCTGGCCAGCGGGTCCTTTATTCCGTAGCTGGGGGGCATTCTTTATTCGTCGTACGTTTAAAGGTAACCGCCTTTATTCTGCAATTTTCCGTGAGTATTTAGGGGAATTATTCCACCGTGGTTATTCCGTCGAATACTTTATTGAAGGTGGTCGTTCTCGTACAGGTCGCTTGCTTGCACCGAAAACCGGTATGATGTCAATGACGCTACAAGCGCTTCAACATAACCAAACGCGTCCAATTTCTGTGGTGCCTGTGTATATCGGTTATGAGCACGTATTAGAAGTGGATACTTACGCGAAAGAATTACGTGGTGCAGCGAAAGAAAAAGAAAATGCAGGCTTAGTTTTACGTGTAATTAAAAAATTGCGTAATTTGGGTCAAGGTTTTGTAAATTTCGGTGAGCCAATCACGCTTTCAAATTATCTCAATCACCATTATCCAGAATGGAAAGAACAACATCATGAAGATAAACCTCACT
>CAUGKJ010000203.1 GCA_959600045.1 uncultured Haemophilus sp. | reverse complement strand
AGAATTAGCCGGTGCTGAAAATATCTATACATTCGGTAAAGATTCAGAAAGCATTATTAAACTTTACGAAACAGCGGGTTATGTTTCAAAAGAGTATTATGAAAACGACAAAGATATTAAAAGAGCGGTTGATTTTATTCTGACTCCTGCAGTAGTGAAATTAGGCAATAAAACCCGTTTAGAACGTCTTTATAATGAATTATTGAATAAAGACTGGTTTATGACGTTAATCGACTTTAATGCTTATGTCGACGCGAAAGAACAAATCTTAGCCGATTATGAAGATCAAGATAGTTGGAATGAGAAAGTGGTTCATAATATCGCAAAAGCAGGCTTCTTCTCATCAGACCGCACGATTGCTCAATATAATGCAGACATTTGGCATTGTGAGGGCTAAGGGGAAGCAATGAAACTACTTACCCTGAATGTACACGCTTGGTTAGAAGCTAACCAAGCGGAAAAAATAGAGGTTCTTGCTGAGACTATTGTGGAAAAGGGTTATGACATCATTGCCTTACAAGAGGTTAATCAATTGATGTCGTCTCCTGCTATTTCACCAACGTTAAAGCAAGATAACTATGGTGTCATTCTGTTAAATAAAATCAATCAACGCGTTGCACAGAAATACTCGCTTTTTTGGAGCAATTCGCATATTGGTTATGATAAATATGATGAAGGCATTGCATTTTTAACGCGTTTGCCTGTTTATGATGTAGATGCGTTTTATTGTAGTCAACATCAACGTCTTGACTCGATTCTCTCGCGTAAAATCATTGGCTTGACAGTAGAATATCAAGGCCAGTTAATTGAATGCTATTCTTGCCATATCAATTTGCCAAATTGTGATGGTGAAAACCAACTTGATAATATTCGCTATATTGTAGATCGGAGCAAAAGTGCGAATCTTAAAATCCTGATGGGTGATTTCAATACCGATTCAATAAGCGATCAGCAAGCTTACCAGCAGATTAAATCCTTAGGCTTATTCGATACATTTGAAATGGCAGAGCAGAAGGATAGCGGTATCACTGTGGAGAAAGCGATTGACGGTTGGAAAGGCCATAGTGAAGAAAAGCGATTAGATTATATTTTTTTAAACCAAGCAAAAAGGGTTTTATCCAGTCAGGTTATTTTTAATGGTAAAAATAAACCGATTGTTTCCGACCATTTTGGCGTAGAAGTAGCTCTCATCTTGTAGGAGAATCAATATGAAAAAAATGCTCAGTTTTGAATTTTGGCAAAAATTCGGTAAGTGCCTAATGGTTGTGATTGCCGTGATGCCAGCCGCGGGTTTAATGGTGAGTATTGGTAACTCACTGCCTTTGATTAGCGATGCGGAATGGCTAGCGCTTGTCGGAAACATTATCGCCCAAATTGGTTGGGGGATTATTGGTAACCTTCATTTATTATTTGCTTTAGCAATTGGTGGTAGCTGGGCAAATGAGCGTGCGGGCGGGGCGTTTGCAGCAGGCCTGGCTTTCATTTTAATTAACTTAATTACCGGTAACTTTTTCGGTGTGAAACTTGAAATGCTAGCGGATCCAAATGCACATGTAAGTACAGTATTGGCCGGTGAAATTCCTGTGGCGAATTACTTTGTGAATGTGCTTGGGCAACCTGCGTTAAATATGGGGGTGTTCGTTGGTATTATCGCCGGTTTTGTGGGTGCTACAACTTTTAACCGTTACTACAATTTCCGTAAATTACCTGAAGTATTGACGTTCTTTAATGGTAAACGTTTCGTTCCTTTCGTTGTTATTTATCGTTCTGTATTAGTGGCGATCTTCCTATCATTATTCTGGCCTTTAGTTCAGACAGGAATTAATCATTTCGGCCAATGGATTGCTAACTCACAAAACTCAGCGCCAATTTTAGCACCATTTATTTACGGTACCTTAGAGCGTCTATTGCTTCCATTTGGTTTACACCACATGTTGACCATCCCAATGAACTACACTTCATTAGGCGGTACTTATGAGTTCTTAACCGGTGCACAACAAGGCAAACAAGTATTTGGTCAAGATCCACTTTGGCTTGCCTGGGTGACTGACTTAATCAATCTTAAAGATGCAGGTAATTTAACGCAATATAACGAACTTCTTTCAACTGTGACACCTGCTCGCTTCAAAGTAGGACAAATGATTGGTTCAACAGGTATTTTAATGGGCTTGACCCTCGCAATGTATATCAATGTGGATGAAGACAAGAAAAAACTCTATAAAGGGATTTTCCTTTCTTCTGCACTAGCGGTGTTCTTGACAGGTGTGACAGAGCCAATCGAATACATGTTTATGTTTGTTGCATTACCGCTTTATATTGTTTATGCGTTAGTACAAGGTTGTGCTTTCGCCATGGCAGATATTGTTGACTTACGTGTGCATTCATTCGGTAACATTGAGTTTTTAACTCGTACACCAATGGCGATTAAAGCCGGTATTGGTATGGATGTAATCAACTTTATTTGGGTATCCATCCTGTTTGCAGTGGCCATGTTCTTTATCGCGAACTTTATGATTAAGAAATTTAATCTTGCCACAGCAGGCCGTAATGGTAACTATGATGCGAAAGGTTCAGATGAAGCTTCTAGCGATGAACCAAAAGTGGCGGATGCTAGCGCACAAGTTATCCAAATCATCAACTTACTTGGTGGACGTAATAATATTGCAGATGTTGATGCTTGTATGACACGTTTACGTATTACCGTACATAATCCAGAGTTAGTGGGTGATGAAGCAAGCTGGAAACAAGCAGGTGCAATGGGCTTTATCGTGAAAGGCTCTGGTATCCAAGCGATTTATG
>CAUGKJ010000202.1 GCA_959600045.1 uncultured Haemophilus sp. | reverse complement strand
GACGCGACATTTCTAACAAACCGAAGCGAGAAATACGGCTGATTTGAATACGCGCACGGTCTTGACGCACCGCATCACGGATACGGTTTTCTACTTCACGTTGGTGACGAACTGGTGTCATATCGATGAAATCGATAACCACTAAACCACCTAAGTCACGTAAACGTAATTGACGAGCAATTTCATCCGCCGCTTCAAGGTTGGTATTTAATGCCGTTTCTTCAATATCACCACCACGAGTTGAACGCGCCGAGTTGATATCGATCGCTGTTAATGCTTCTGTCACATCAATGACAATCGAACCACCAGAAGGTAAACGTACTTCACGTTGGAAGGCGGATTCAATTTGAGATTCAATTTGATAGTGGCTAAATAGCGGCACTTCGCCTTGATACAGTTTCACACGATTGATGAAATCTGGACGTACAAGTTTGATGTGTGCTTTCGCTTTTTCAAATACTTTCGGGCTATCAATTAAAATCTCACCGATATCACGACGCAAGTAATCACGGATCGCACGAACGATCACATCACTTTCTTGATGGATTAAAAATGGTGCCGGACGGCTTTGTGAAGCTTGTTTAATTGCTTCCCAATGATGTAAAAGTACTTTTAAGTCCCATTGTAATTCTTCTGGTGATTTACCTACACCCGCTGTACGCACGATGAGACCAACACCTTCCGGTACATCTAAAGAACTCAATGCTTCTTTTAATTCGATACGTTCATCGCCTTCAATACGGCGAGAAATGCCACCTGCACGTGGATTGTTTGGCATAATCACCAAATAACTACCGGCAAGGGAAACAAAAGTGGTTAAGGCTGCGCCTTTATTGCCACGCTCTTCTTTGTTCACCTGAACAATCACTTCTTGGCCCTCAGTCAAAATATCACGGATATTTGGACGACCTTGGAACACATAATCAGCAGGGAAATACTCGCGGGCAATTTCTTTTAAAGGAAGGAAGCCATGGCGCTCTGCACCATAATCCACAAAGGCTGCTTCTAAACTCGGCTCTACGCGAGTGATTTTCCCTTTGTAAATATTGGCTTTTTTCTGTTCATGACCCGGACTTTCAATATCCAAGTCGAATAAACGCTGGCCATCGACCAACGCAACGCGCAACTCTTCTTTTTGAGTCGCATTGATTAACATTCTTTTCATTGTCAATTTCTCGTTTTGAATTATCTAAAATACCTTGAAAATTAACCGCACTTTACAGATTTACTGACCTTAGCCATCGACCTCGTGTTTCTCGCGAACAGTCAATCTCACGACTGTGTGTTGCTGGGTGCATTGATAGCATACTCAATTGTTATCTAAGACAATTTTCGTAAAACAATGCGATGTGTTAATTACGCATTGCAAGGAAGCGTCAATTTTCAAGAAAAACATGTTGATTATCAATGTCTTATGCCATTTGCCGCATTGAGTTTTGACCAACATACAAAATTACTTTCTAAATGCCAAATTTGAGGCGCAGAAAGACGCTCTATTATCCACATTCGGGGCTAAATTAGCAAGGCATTCTTGCTATTATCACCAGGGATATTGTGATATGATTCTGCCCAATTTTTAAAGGACAGATTCAATGACTGAAAAACAAGAAAAAATCATTAATCAATCCGTCAAAATGCTCACGATTTCTGAGGATGAAGCAGGACAACGCATTGATAATTATTTATTGGCAAAATTAAAAGGTGTGCCAAAAAGTTTGATTTATCGCATTCTGCGTAAAGGCGAAGTACGTGTGAACAAAGGGCGAATCAAACCTGAATATAAATTGCAAAATGGCGATGTGGTGCGTGTGCCACCAGTTCGTGTTTCTGAAAAAAATACTGCCCCAATTTCTAAAAACTTGAATAAAGTTGCTTCCCTTGAAAGCCATATTCTTTTTGAAGATGACTGTTTATTAGTATTGAACAAACCTTCTGGTATAGCGGTTCATGGTGGGAGTGGTTTGAATTTTGGTGTGATTGAGGCATTGCGTGCATTACGTCCTGAAGCCCGTTTTTTAGAATTGGTCCACCGTTTAGACAGAGATACATCGGGTATTTTATTAGTGGCAAAGAAACGCTCTGCCTTACGTAACTTACACGAACAACTTCGTGTTAAAACCGTGCAAAAAGATTATCTTGCACTCGTGCGCGGCCAATGGCAATCTCATGTAAAAGTCGTGCAAGCGCCTTTATTGAAAAATGAACTGGCCAGTGGTGAACGCATTGTCAAAGTCAGTGAACAAGGTAAACCTTCAGAAACGCGATTTGCCATCGAAGAACGCTATCAAAATGCGACCTTAGTAAAAGCGTCACCTGTAACGGGACGAACCCATCAGATCCGAGTTCATACTCAATATGCTGGCCACCCGATTGCGCTAGATGATAAATACGGTGATAAAGAATTTGATAAATATATGCAAGATCTCGGGCTTAATCGCTTGTTTTTACATGCGTTTTCTATTCGCTTTGAGCACCCTAAAACGGGTGAAACATTACGCCTCAATGCTCAACTAGACGAAAAAATGAAAGCAATTCTGAAAAAACTGCGTGAAAGCAAAGAGATAAACCCATAGACAAAAAAAATGTTTATTGCTATATTTGATGCCGGAGACAACTCGTTTCTATCATTAATTAACATATAACAACAAAGGATAGCAAAATGGCAAAAGGACAATCATTACAAGATCCTTATTTGAATGCGTTACGCCGTGAACGTATTCCTGTTTCGATTTATCTCGTTAATGGGAATAAATTACAGGGTCAAATCGAATCATTCGACCAATTCGTGATTTTATTAAAAAACACGGTTAATCA
>CAUGKJ010000201.1 GCA_959600045.1 uncultured Haemophilus sp. | reverse complement strand
TGAAGTTAGAATTGTGATTGGTGTTAGTTTTTTATTAGCTAAATTTTATTGGAGCTCTGGTCTAATGCAGAACCAAAGAATCCGTATCCGCTTAAAAGCTTTCGATCACCGTTTGATCGATCAATCTACTGCGGAGATCGTAGAAACAGCTAAACGTACTGGTGCACAAGTTCGTGGTCCAATCCCTTTACCAACTCGTAAAGAGCGTTTCACCGTGTTGATTTCTCCACACGTGAACAAAGACGCGCGTGACCAATACGAAATTCGTACACACAAACGTTTAGTAGATATCGTAGAGCCAACAGAAAAAACTGTTGATGCATTAATGCGTTTAGATTTGGCTGCCGGCGTGGACGTGCAGATCAGCCTAGGTTAATTAAGAGGTTATTACAATGATTGGTTTAGTCGGTCGTAAAGTTGGTATGACCCGTATCTTCAATGAAGACGGTGTTTCTGTACCAGTTACCGTTATCGAAATCGAAGCCAACCGCGTAACTCAAGTTAAAACTCTTGAAAACGATGGCTATACTGCAGTTCAAGTTACTACTGGTTCTAAAAAAGCGAATCGTGTAACTAAACCTGAAGCAGGCCATTTCGTGAAAGCAGGTGTTGAAGCTGGTCGCGGTTTATGGGAATTTCGTACTGAAGGTGAAGAATTCACTTTAGGTCAAGAAATCAATGTTGACATCTTTGCAGATGTTAAAAAAGTAGATGTTACTGGTACTTCTAAAGGTAAAGGTTTCCAAGGTGGTGTTAAACGTTGGAACTTCCGTACTCAAGATGCTACACACGGTAACTCTTTATCACATCGTGTACTTGGTTCTATTGGTCAAAACCAAACTCCAGGTCGTGTGTTTAAAGGTAAAAAAATGGCAGGACATTTAGGTGCTGAGCGTGTAACCGTTCAATCACTTGAAGTTGTTCGTGTAGATGCTGAGCGTAAATTGCTATTAGTAAAAGGTTCTGTACCTGGTGCTATCAATGGCGATGTTATCGTTAAGCCGGCAGTTAAAGCATAAGTCTAGGAGATAGAGATGGAATTACAAGTTGTAGGTGCAAATGCACTAACTGTTTCTGAAACTACCTTCGGACGTGAGTTTAACGAAGCTTTGATTCACCAAGTTGTTGTTGCTTATGCAGCAGGTGCTCGTCAAGGTACTCGTGCGCAAAAAACTCGTGCTGAAGTGTCTGGTTCAGGTAAAAAACCTTGGCGTCAAAAAGGTACAGGTCGTGCTCGTTCTGGTGATATCAAATCACCAATCTGGCGTTCTGGTGGTACAACCTTCGCGGCTAAACCACAAGATCACAGCCAAAAAGTGAACAAGAAAATGTACCGTGGTGCTATCAAAAGCATTCTTTCTGAATTAGTTCGTCAAGACCGTTTGGTTGTTGTTGAAAAATTCGAATTAGATGCACCAAAAACTAAAGTATTAGTACAAAAATTAAAAGATTTAGCAGTTGAAGATGCGTTAATTATCACAGCAAGTTTAGATGAAAATCTATTCTTAGCGGCACGTAACTTATATAAAGTTGATGTACGTGATGTTCAAGGTATCGATCCAGTTAGCTTAATCGCTTTCGATAAAGTGATTGTTACTGTTGACGCTGTGAAACAAATTGAGGAGATCCTAGCATGAGTCAAGAACGTTTGCTAAGCGTGCTACGTGCACCGCACATCTCTGAAAAAGCAACTAACAATGCTGAAAAATCTAACACTGTTGTACTTAAAGTTGCTTTAGATGCGAACAAAGCTGAAATTGCTGCTGCTGTTGCTCAATTATTTGAAGTAAAAGTTGACTCAGTTCGTACTGTGGTTGTTAAAGGTAAAACTAAACGCCGTGGTAACAAAATGGGTCGTCGCAGCGACTGGAAAAAAGCTTATGTAACTTTAGCCGAAGGCCAAAACTTGGACTTCGTGGACAGTGCAGAGTAATCGGAGGAAATTAGAGAATGGCTATCGTTAAATGTAAGCCGACCTCCGCTGGTCGTCGTCACGTTGTTAAAATCGTGAACCCTGAATTATACAAGGGTAAACCTTACGCGCCTCTTCTAGATACTAAATCTAAAACTGGTGGTCGTAACAATTATGGTCGTATTACCACTCGCCACATCGGTGGTGGTCATAAACAACATTACCGTTTAATCGATTTCAAACGTAACAAGTTAGATATCCCAGCGGTTGTTGAACGTTTAGAATATGATCCAAACCGTTCAGCTAACATTGCTTTAGTGCTTTATAAAGATGGTGAACGCCGTTATATCTTAGCACCTAAAGGTTTGTCAGTTGGCGATCAAATCCAATCTGGCGTTAACTCACCAATTAAAGTGGGTAACTCATTACCAATGCGTAATATCCCAGTTGGTTCAACAGTACATAACGTTGAATTAAAACCAGGTAAAGGCGGTCAAATCGCTCGTTCTGCTGGTGCTTATGTACAAATCATCGCTCGTGAAGGCAACTACGTAACTTTACGTTTACGTTCAGGCGAAATGCGTAAAGTATTAGCTGAATGTGTTGCTACAATCGGTGAAGTTGGTAACTCAGAACATATGCTTCGCGTATTGGGTAAAGCTGGTGCTAACCGCTGGAGAGGCATTCGTCCTACAGTTCGTGGTACTGCAATGAACCCAGTAGATCACCCACACGGTGGTGGTGAAGGTCGTAACTTTGGTAAACACCCAGTAACTCCTTGGGGCGTTCAAACTAAAGGTAAGAAAACTCGTCACAACAAACGTACTGATAAATTCATTGTACGTCGTCGTGGCAAATAATTTAAATTAATAAGAGGATAAGCCATGCCACGTTCTCTCAAGAAAGGTCC
>CAUGKJ010000200.1 GCA_959600045.1 uncultured Haemophilus sp. | reverse complement strand
TGAACAACTCGTACAGTTATTTGACACCTCTGAAGTGACGATTCGAAAAGATCTCACCGCATTGGAAAGTAATGGTTTCCTTCTTCGTAAATACGGTGGTGCCATTTTAATGCCACAAGAAATCATCGAAGAAGAACAAGATGATGAACTTTCGCAACGAAAGTTAGTCTTAGCAAAGGCAGCTGCAGAACGTATTCGTGATCACAATCGAATTATTGTAGATAGTGGCAGCACAACCGCCGCATTGATTAAACAGCTTAATCGCAAGCAAGGCTTGGTTGTGATGACAAATTCGCTTTCGGTGGCCACCGCATTACGTTCACTCGAAAATGAACCGACACTCTTAATGACGGGAGGCACTTGGGACACACGTTCTGAATCCTTCCAAGGCAATATTGCCGAGCAAGTGCTACGTTCTTATGATTTTGACCAATTATTTATTGGTGCCGATGGCATTGATTTAGAACGTGGTACAACAACATTTAATGAGTTGGTTCGCTTAAGCCAGGTGATGGCTGAAGTATCTCGCGAAGTGATTGTGATGGTGGAATCACAAAAAATTGGCAGAAAAATGCCAAATGTGGAATTAACCTGGCAACAAATTGATGTGCTGATTACCGATAACAAATTATCTCAGGCCGACAAAGAAGCTATAGTGGCGCAAGGCGTGGAAGTGATTTGTGTGGATGTAGCATAAAGTGCGGTCAGAAAAACAAGACTTTTAATTTTATTAAATAAGGAAAAACTATGTGTGGTATTGTTGGTGCGGTAGCACAACGTGATGTAGCAGAAATTTTAATTAACGGTTTACACCGCTTAGAGTATCGTGGTTACGACTCTGCGGGTGTTGCTGTTGTGGATCCAAACCATGAATTACACCGCGTACGCTGCTTGGGTAAAGTAAAAGCCCTTGATGAAGCCGTTGCAGTAAAACCATTAATCGGTGGTACAGGTATCGCTCACACGCGTTGGGCAACTCATGGTGAACCGTCTGAAGCTAATGCTCATCCGCATACTTCAGGTAACTTTGCTGTTGTCCATAACGGTATCATCGAAAATCACGAAGAATTACGTGAATTACTTAAATCACGTGGCTACGTGTTTAATTCTCAAACCGATACCGAAGTAATTGCACACCTTGTTAATTGGGAAATGCGTACAGCCTCAAATCTTCTTGAAGCAGTACAAAAAACCGTAAAACAACTTACTGGTGCATATGGTATGGTTGTACTAGATCGTGAGCATCCAGAACATTTAGTGGCAGCTCGTTCAGGCAGCCCATTAGTGATTGGTTTAGGAATTGGTGAAAACTTCCTGGCATCTGACCAACTTGCGCTCTTAAGCGTAACTCGTCGTTTCATCTATTTAGAAGAAGGCGATATCGCAGAAATCACACGTCGCACCGTGGATATTTACGATGCGAATGGTCAAAAAGTAGAACGTGAAGTACACGAGTCTAACCTTGAAAATGATGCAGCAGAAAAAGGCAAATTCCGCCATTTCATGCAAAAAGAAATCTATGAGCAACCAAATGCATTAATCAACACCATGGAAGGGCGTATCCTTCATAACAACGTGATTGTGGATGCTATTGGTAATGGCGCAGCTGAAATTTTAGAAAAAGTTGAACACATTCAAATTGTGGCTTGTGGTACCTCTTATAATGCAGGGATGACGGCTCGTTACTGGTTTGAAGCACTTGCTGGCGTAAGCTGTGATGTCGAAATCGCGTCTGAATTCCGCTATCGCAAATTTGTCACTCGCCCAAATAGCTTGTTAGTGACTATCTCTCAATCAGGTGAAACAGCGGATACTCTTGCAGCACTTCGTCTTGCAAAAGAAAAAGGTTACATGGCAGCATTAACGATCTGTAACGTATCAAGTTCATCTTTAGTACGTGAATCTGATCTTGCCTTCATGACACGTGCAGGCGTTGAAGTCGGTGTGGCATCAACCAAAGCCTTTACCACTCAGTTGGCCGCATTATTAATGTTAGTCACTGCCATTGGTAAAGTAAAAGGCAATATCTCAAACGAACAAGAAGTGGAAATTGTAAAAGCGTTACAATCACTTCCGGCTGAAGTTGAAAAAGCTCTTGCCTTTGATAAAGACATTGAAGTGTTAGCAGAAGACTTCGCAGAGAAAAACCATGCGCTTTTCTTAGGTCGTGGAGAGTTCTACCCTATCGCAATGGAAGCTTCATTGAAATTAAAAGAAATTTCTTATATTCATGCTGAAGCTTATGCGGCAGGTGAATTAAAACACGGTCCATTAGCCTTAATTGATGCAGATATGCCGGTTATCGTGGTCGCACCAAACAATGAATTACTTGAAAAAGTGAAATCAAACATTGAAGAGGTACGTGCGCGAGGTGGTCAGCTTTATGTGTTCGCTGATAAAGAAGCAGGCTTCACACCAAGCGAAGGCATGAAAATCATCACCATGCCAAAAGTGAATGAAATTATTGCACCAATTTTCTACACCGTTCCGATGCAATTATTGTCATACCATGTGGCATTAATTAAAGGAACCGACGTAGACCAACCTCGTAACTTAGCGAAATCGGTAACCGTAGAATAAAGTGCGGTTGAAAATCAGCACGTTTTAATGAAAAAAAGCACAGGTTTAATCCTGTGCTTTTTGTTTAAATAAACCGATAACCGTTTTCTGTTACTTCCAGAATTGAGGCATAATCCTTTCGCCAATCGCCTAACACAATTCGCGTGTACCCTTTTTCCTGATGGATGGCTTCTCGATGCGTATGACCGTGAATTAATCGATTTACGCCAAATTCTTTTACGGTTTGTGCTGTAAACGCTAAATTCAC
>CAUGKJ010000199.1 GCA_959600045.1 uncultured Haemophilus sp. | reverse complement strand
AAGCAGACTCACAATTTCACTCATATCTGTTTCTGCATCAAACAATGCGATCACATCGGTGTTTCCCCACAAACGTGTTTCGCCCGGAAGTGGTTCAAAAATCGGCGTATCCTGGCTATCCATAAATGTGACCGAAACTGAGCCAATTTCTTCTAAAAAATCGCTAATTTTCTCAGCTTTTTCATTTGTACTATTTAAGCGAATTTGAATCCACGCCATCTTCTTTTCCTTTTAATTAATTTCTTTATGTAACCATTTCGGTAATAAACTTACGCCTAGGGCTGAAACCACAATAATGATAATCCCAAGCGCTGAAACAAGTGAAACCTCTTCGTTAAGCAATAACACCGCCAAAAAGACACCGAAAATCGGCTCAAGTGCGGTCAAAATTCCAGAGATTTTTGCATCCACTGAATTTAAACCTTTATTCCATAACCAAAAGGCAAACCAACTACATGCTACACCGAGATAAATCAAACCGAAGAAACCAAGCCAGTTAAAATGGATATCCCAGTTTTCAGTCATCAATAAAGTAAATGGCATCATGGTGATAGTTGCCAACACAATTGAAATGGATGTATAAGCTTGTGCTGAAACCGTTGCCACCACTTTTTTCGTCCAACGTAAACAACAAGCAAATACAATACTTGCCGCTACTACTAAGGAGCAACCCAATAAACTAATTTGACTTGAGCCTTCATTGCCATGCCCACCTAAAATTAAAATGGCCACGCCTAAAAAGGCAAAAGCGCCACACAACCAATGATACCATTTCGCACGATCTTGAAAGAAAAAATGCCCAATAAAAATCACACATAACGGCTCTAATCCAATCATGGTCGTTGCGCTCGCCGCGCTCGTATATTTTAAGCCAATAAATTGCAGCAAAAAGGTGGCAGTATAATTAAAAAAACCTAACCACCAAAGCTGTTTTCGCATAGGTTTAGACACGCCTTTCCAACGACGAAAAAAGAGTGGCATCACAATAATCGCCGCCATGAATAAACGGACTTGGATCATCAAAATGGTGTCCATCATTGTAAAGGTGTATTTAGCGGCAACAAAGGCACTACTCCAAATAAACAATGCTAGGATTTGATAAACCATAAAGTGTGGTCCGTTTTTACTGTTTTTTTGTACCGAATTGGTTACCCAAGATGAAAGCTATCAAACCAAATACAAGTGCAGGCACAATCGCATTAAAACCAAATAGTTTGACACCAAATTGAGTCAGAAGCACATAACTGCTTAATCCCACCACCATTGAGCTTATTGCCCCTGCTGCATTTGCTTTATCCCAATAAATGCCTAATACAATCACCCAAAGGAATGCCGCTTCTAATCCCCCGAAAGCAAATAGATTCAACCAGATAATCATATCTGGTGGATTCAGTGCCGCAAGAATTAACAACGCCGATAAAATCAGTGTGATGACTGATGAAATACGGCTAATTCGTTTTTCATTCTTCGCTGCTTCAGGTTTGCTTGCAAGATATAAGTCTTTCACAAAAATTGAGGAGGATTGAATGAGTTGTGCATCAACTGTGGACATGATCGCAGACATCGGTGCGGCTAAGAAAATCCCTGCAACAATTGGCGGAAGCACTTCCAACATTAAGGTTGGAATGACTTTATCTGATACCGTTAAATCAGGCACAACCGCACGACCTAAAGCCCCCGCCAAGTGCATACCAAACATAATGACTGAAAGGACAATCGTCCCAATAAGCATGCCTCGATGTAAGGCTTTACTATCTTTGAAAGCCATGCAGCGGACGGCTGTATGCGGTAAACCAACCACACCAAAACAAACTAAAATCCAAAATGATGCCATAAATTGAAAATCAAGCATTTCATTCGGACCGTAAGGGCTTACTAAACTCGGATCAATTTCAGTTAATTTATTGACCGCACTTTCTACACCACCGAGATGGTAAACAACCCCGACTAATAGCACGATTGTACCCAAAATCATTACAGTACCTTGAATCGTATCGGTTAATACGACCGCTCGGAAGCCACCAATAAATGTATAAATGCCAACTGTTAAGGCAAAAATAAGTAACGCATGAGTATAAGGAATCCCTATCGTGGTTTCGAGCAATCTTGCGCCACCAATAAATTGCACAACCATAGCGGCAAAGAAGGCAAGCAACAATGCTAGACTGGAAATCCAAACGAGATATTTATTTTTATAACGATAGAAAAATAAATCATTGATAGTAAGCGCATTGGTTTCGCGAGAAAGTAATGCAAACTTTTTGCCTAATGCACCTAAGGCTAACCACACAGCCGGCACTTGGATCATGGCGAGTAACACCCAACCTAGCCCATATTTATAGGCTGCCCCTGGTCCCCCAACAAAAGAACTGGCACTGGCATAAGTGGAAGCCGTTGTCATCGCAAGGACAAAACCCGTCATGGAGCGATTTCCTACATAATATTCCGTAAGGAAGTCACCTTTACTGCGTTTAACATAAGCAAATAATGCTGCACCAAAGATAAAGACTAAGTAGATGACCAAAGGGAGAATAATACCTAAATTCATTATTTATTCTCCTTTGACTCAACATCTAGCGGGATATCTAAAAAGACAATTTTGACAATCCAATACCCAATGACCACAAACAAAATGGGTAAATAAATACAAGATAATTCAAACCATAACGGAAAACCTATCGGCCCAGGTGAATCTTTCGGGAGATAAGCGCACACACACCACCCAATCACATAAAAAATTGCTAAACCTAATGCCCAGCGAGCTTCCTCAGCCGCTTGTTTATACCGCTGTGATAAATCCATTATGAACTCCCCCGTTAGAATGTTTTACCCATTTC
>CAUGKJ010000198.1 GCA_959600045.1 uncultured Haemophilus sp. | reverse complement strand
GTGATTACGGTGACCACTGCATATCCAGGGGCGGATGCGAACTTAATTCAAGCGTTTGTTACTTCCAAAATTGAAGAGGCGGTAGCGCAAGCAGATAATGTGGACTATATGTCTTCAAGCTCTAGCCCAAGTACGTCAACTGTCACCGTAAAAATGAAATTAAATACGGATCCGAATGCGGCCTTGGCAGATGTTTTAGCTAAAGTTAACTCAGTTCGTTCTGAATTACCAAGTGGTATTGAAGATCCAACGATTTCTTCATCAACGGGTGGTTCGGGGATTATGTATATTAGTTTCCGTTCCAATAAGCTTGATGCAAGCCAAGTAACTGACTACATTCAACGCGTAGTGAAACCACAATTCTTTACCGTAGAAGGTGTAGCAAGCGTACAGATCTTTGGTGCTTCGGAGTACGCACTTCGTGTTTGGTTAGACCCAGAAAAAATGGCGGCTCAAAACCTTTCGGCAACACAGGTGATGTCAGCATTATCGGCGAATAACGTTCAAACAGCAGCAGGTAATGATAATGGCTATTTTGTGACCTATAAAAACAAAGTAGAAACTACGACAAAATCGGTTGAAGAATTAAGCAACTTAATTGTGACATCAAACGGTGATAAGTTAGTACGTTTACGCGATATCGCTGATATTGAATTAAATAAATCAAGCGATAGCTCACGTGCGGTAGCGAATGGCGCAGATTCTGTTGTATTAGCGATTAACCCAACCTCGTCAGCAAACCCATTAACGGTAGCTGCGAAAGTACGTCCGCTATATGACAGTATTAAAAATAATCTACCGGATGCTATTGAATCTGACATCTTATATGACAGTACAATTGCGATTAATAACTCCATTAATGAAGTAATCAAAACGATTGTTGAGGCAACGATAATCGTGTTGGTGGTGATTACCATGTTTATTGGTTCATTCCGCGCGATTTTAATCCCAGTTATCACTATTCCGATTTCATTAATTGGGGTAATCATGTTGCTTCAATCATTTGATTTCTCCATTAACTTGATGACTTTGCTAGCATTGATTCTGGCCATCGGTTTGGTGGTGGATGATGCGATTGTGGTATTGGAAAACGTAGACCGCCACATTAAGTTAGGTGAAACGCCATTCCGTGCGGCGATTATAGGTACGCGTGAAATTGCCGTTCCAGTTATTTCCATGACCATTGCCTTGATTGCAGTATATTCTCCAATGGCGTTAATGGGCGGTATTACGGGTACGTTGTTTAAAGAGTTTGCTTTAACCCTTGCTGGCGCGGTATTTATTTCGGGTATCGTAGCATTAACGCTTTCACCAATGATGACCAGTAAATTGCTAAAATCCAATGAGGCTCCAAGTAAATTGGAACAACGAGTAGAGCATACCCTTAGTAAAGTGAATGCAGCTTATGCGTATGTACTTGATTTGGTGATGGTAAACCGTAAATGTATGTTGATGTTTGCGGCAATCATTTTTGCAACCTTACCAGTGTTGTTTAAATCACTTTCAAGTGAATTAACACCTACAGAAGATAAGGGCGCATTTATAGCGGTCGGTTCTGCACCTTCTAACGTAAACATAGATTACGTGCAAAATGCGATGACACCTTATCAAGAGATTTTAACCAATACGCCAGAAGTACAGTTTGCGATGACGATTGCAGGGGCACCAAGCTCTAACCAATCTTTAAACATTGTGACTTTAAAAGATTGGAAAGAACGCTCAAAAAGCCAAACAGCTATCATGAATGAGTTGAATGAAAAAGCAAAATCCATTCCTGAAGTGTCAGTGCAAGGCTTCGCGTTCCCAGAAATTGATACCGGAGAGCAAGGTCCTCCAATCGGTTTTGTGATTAGTACTTCACAAGACTATGGCGATTTAGCGAATGTGGCAGGTAAATTCTTAGAGGATATGCAGAAATCCAGCAAGTTCGTTTATACCAATCTCGATCTTAAGTTTGATACCGCTCAAATGCGTATTAAGATCGACCGTGAAAAAGCGGGGACTTACGGCATTACGATGCAACAAATCAGCCGTACGTTAGGCAGCTTCTTATCTGCCGCAACCATTGAACGTGTAGATATTGATGGCCGTGCTTATAAAATT
Organism: uncultured Haemophilus sp.; assembly: GCA_959600045.1. Classification (GTDB taxonomy): domain Bacteria; phylum Pseudomonadota; class Gammaproteobacteria; order Enterobacterales; family Pasteurellaceae; genus Haemophilus_D. The sequence continues at coordinate 745 of CAUGKJ010000198.1, read as the reverse complement.
ATTTCTCAAGTAAAACGTGACAATCGTTTATCACCGGAAAGTTTTAATAAGTATTATGTTACGGCAGCAGATGGTACCTCTGTACCATTAAGCAGTTTAGTGACAGCGACATTAGAACCGCAACCAAGTACATTGCCTCGTTTCAGTCAGTTAAACTCTGCGGTGATTAGTGCTGTACCGATGCCTGGGACTTCAATTGGTGATGCAATCCAATGGTTGCAAGACAATGCGAAAAATACGTTACCACAGGGTTATAACTATGACTTTAAAGGTGAAGCGCGTCAGTTAGTACAAGAAGGTAATGCACTTGCTGTAACGTTCTTACTTGCGGTAGTAATTATTTTCTTAGTGTTGGCGATTCAGTTTGAATCAATTCGCGATCCAATCGTGATTATGATTTCTGTTCCGTTAGCTGTGAGTGGTGCATTGTTGGCCTTAAATGCTTTCGGATTTATTGGTATTGCAGGGACAACGCTAAATATCTACTCACAGGTTGGTTTGATTACCTTAGTTGGTCTTATCACAAAACACGGTATTTTAATGTGTGAAGTAGCGAAAGAAGAGCAGTTAAATCATGGTAAAACGCGTGTTGAAGCGATTACCGAAGCGGCTAAAGTACGTTTACGTCCAATTCTGATGACAACCGCAGCGATGATTGCAGGTCTTGTACCGTTGCTTTATGCAACAGGTGCAGGTGCGGTATCTCGTTTCAGTATTGGTATCGTTATCGTGGCAGGTTTGGCAA
>CAUGKJ010000197.1 GCA_959600045.1 uncultured Haemophilus sp. | reverse complement strand
TACGTTCTGCCTTCATTTGCGCATTCATGGAATCAATCAATTCACGTGGTGGACGCACATCACGAATTTCAATACGGGTAACTTTAATCCCCCAAGGATTGGTCGCTTCATCCACAATTGCCAACAAACGACCGTTAATGGAGTCACGTTGGGAAAGCATTTCATCCAATTCCATCGAACCTAATACGGTACGAATGTTGGTCATAGTTAAATTGATAATCGCCTGTTCTAAATGGTTCACTTCATAAGCTGCACTACGAGCATCAATCACCTGAACGAAACAGACCGCATCAATGGATACGTTGGCGTTATCCTTAGAAATGACTTCTTGTGAGGGAATATCTAATACCTGTTCCATCATATTGATCTTACGGCCAACACGATCCACAAATGGTACGACAAAGTTTAAGCCAGGCATTAAAGTGTGGGTATAACGCCCAAAACGCTCAATCGTCCAGTTATAACCTTGCGGTACAGTTTTGAGTGCTGAAAAAAGTACGACTACAACTAATACAATAAAGACGATTGCGGCAACGGATAAGCCTTCCATAGATTGCTCCTTAATGTGAGGAAATATGAGAAAAGTCTAACAAATTAGACCGCACTTTGTATATAAATATATTTATCGTTTTCTCTTATAAATTCAAAAAGATGTGTAATGCAATTCGGGGCATCTAAATCTTGATGAGAAACAAATAAAAGCTGTGTTTCACTATTATTAACGAGTTGCTCAATAAAATGTTTTACTAACTTGCGATTTAACCCATCAAGCCCTTGAAAAGGCTCATCTAAAATTAAAACAGGTGGATGCTTCACCATCGCTCGTGTAATTAAAAGCAAACGTTGCTGTCCCCAAGAAAGTGAACGAAATGGCTTTTTTGCTAAATGAGTCAGATTTAAACGAGCTAACCATTGCATGGCTTTCAAACGAATTGCCTCTGGCACTTGTTGATAAATCCCAATACTGTCAAAAAAACCTGAAATGATCACATCTAGCACGGAACAATTCACACGATAATCTAAATGCAGTTGGCTGCTTACGTAACCAATTTTTTGTTTGATATCCCAAATGGTTTCGCCTGAACCACGTTGTTTACCAAAAATCACCACATGATTCGCAAAGGCTTGAGGATGATCACCTGTAATTAACGAAAGTAAGGTTGACTTCCCTGCTCCATTTGGTCCTTTAATCCACCAATTTTGATTTGGTTGAACAACCCAATTTAAATGATCCAAAATCACTTTATCGCCATACTGAACTGTAACATTTTTAAGTTCAAAGTACGGTTGGTTTTCAGACAGTTTTAGTAATGGTGAGGCCGGCTCAGGCAACGCAACATCAACAGACTGTTCCGCATACACTAATTGTTGATAAATACTTTGTTGCTCAATGGATTGGCGTACACCTTCTAATACTAACTCTAAATTTTCCAACATAGCTAAATGAGTCGCTTCAGCCGGAATATCTGCCAAACGATTAACGATTAGAACGATAGCACATTCTTTTTTTAGTTCGTTCAACATCACCATCCAATCTTTTACTGATTGCTGATCTAGCCCTTCAAAAGGTTCATCTAAAATTAATAAATCGGGCTTTTGCAATAATGTTTGTGCCAATAAGACTTTTCGTGTTTCCCCAGTAGAAAGTTTGATAAAGAAACGATCTAAGAGATAAGTAATCCCTAATTTTTCTGCAATTTGTTCACAAAAAGTGAGTTCCGTGCTGCCATTTAAAATGGTTTCTCTTGCCGTTTGACCAAAGAAATCTGGATCGATATCATCGTTGTTTAAATTCTTTAATGTGGCTTCAAGAATTTCTCGTTGTTTTTCAAAAGAAAAGGAGTGAACACGTTTGAAGGAATTATGGTACTCCCCTTCCTGTAAAGGTAACTCATTTTGCAAAGCTAAAGCAAACGCCGATTTCCCACTCCCATTACTGCCTACCACAACCCAATATTGTTGTGGCTCAATCGCAAAGTGCGGTAAGTTTAAGGTCTGTTTTTGATAAAGCTTAAATTTTGCTTGCTGAATTAAAAGTGCCATTCTCTTTCCTTTAAAAACAAAAGGCGAGCAATTGCCCGCCTTATTAGATTAATTTAATTAACCGTTTTTACGCTCTTCTTCCATACATACTGCCGCAGTAAATAATACGTCAGTTGAAGAGTTTAGCGCAGTTTCTGTTGAATCTTGTAAGATACCAATCACGAAACCTACACCGATCATTTGAGCTGCAATGTCATCATTAATACCAAATAAGCTACAAGCTAATGGAATTAACAATAATGAACCACCAGCCACACCAGAAGCACCACATGCACAAAGCGACGCAACAATACTTAATAACACCGCACTGATGAAAGATACTTCGATGCCTAATGTATGAACAGCTGCTAGCGTTAATACAGTAATGGTAATTGCCGCCCCCGCCATATTGATATTTGCACCTAATGGAATTGCCACAGAATAGGTTTCTTCATCAAGATTTAAGCGTTTTGCTAATTCAATGTTTACAGGAATGTTTGCTGCAGAGCTACGTGTAAAGAATGCAGTTACACCACTTTCGCGTACACAAGTCCACACTAATGGATATGGATTACGACGAATTTTCCAATAAACGAGAATTGGATTAAGTACAAAGGCAGTAAATAGCATTGTACCGATTAACACGAATAATAAGTGAACATATCCACCTAACGCAGATAAGCCTTTGTCAGATAATGTTTCAGCCACTAAACCGAATACACCGAAAGGTGCAAATGAAATAATCACGTGAACAATTTTAGAAATGCCTTCTGCAAAATCAGCCACAACCTGTTTAGTTGCATCTGATGCATGACGAAGGGCTAAACCTAAACCGAT
>CAUGKJ010000196.1 GCA_959600045.1 uncultured Haemophilus sp. | reverse complement strand
AAAACCTCGCTTAAAAAAATCAATATTTTGATTGTAGAGAGATAAAAGAAAAAATCCAGTTTTCTTAAAAAGAAACTGGATTTTTATCCTATAACAAAAAATTTATTCAGATTTTTGCTGTATTTTTAGATTAAATCTATTCACGTTTTAAAAATAACGCTGCAGCACCACGAACCCCACCAGAATCACCATGTTTTGCTTTTTTGATTGGTGGCACTTTTGCACTACGCATTAAATGAGGTGGCAATGCTTTTGGTAACGCCTCATAGAGATAATCAAAATTCGATAAACCACCACCAAGAACAATCATATGTGGATCAAATGCAGTAATAATGTTACCGATAGAAATAGCCGCTAATTCAACAAAAATACGAACAAAATCAACCGCACTTTCCTCTTTTGCATAAAAGCGATCGATAATTTCTTTGGCTGATAACTCTTCCCCTTTTAAATCACGGTACAACATTTCAAAGCCGCGACCAGAAATATACGTATCTAAACAGGCCTGATTGCCACAACCACATTGATAAATAGGTGCTTTATCCCAGCCCAATAATTTTAAGGCATGATAATTTAATTGAAGATGGCCTAACTCCCCTGCCATCCCGACTTGTCCTGAGTGAATTTTGCCATTAATTACAAAACCACCACCAAAGCCCGTCCCCAAAATAAGCCCTAACACAGATGGATATTGGGTATTTTCTTCATCACAGGCTTCAGAGAGTGCAAAACAATTTGCATCATTTTCTGCCCGCACTTCACGACCTAAAACGCGTTCAAGATCGGCTAAAATTGGCTTATTATCTGCAACACGAATATTCGTCACTTCAGCAAGCCCAGTTGTTAAATTAACAAATCCAGGCAAACCTAAACCTACTGTGCCTTTTTCACCAAAGTGGGCATCCGCACGTTCTACTAGCGTTTTGATCGCTTGTAACCAATCTTGATAATCTGTTTGTGGCGTTGGCACACGCTCGGTATAAAGTTTTTCTAATTTTTCATTAAAAGCAGCCAATTCAATCTTTGTGCCACCGATATCAATACCGTAATACATATTGTCTCCTCAAAAGAGCGGTCAAAATTGTTGGAATATATAGGCTGTATTTTCCTTGAAATCAAAATGAAAATCCATGATAAAAATCATATTTTCTACAAGCAATAAAAAAGACCGGCTTTATCACTAAAACCGGTCTTTGATGCTATTTATTGTTAAACAAGCCTTTCTTCTGCAAGAAACCAAAAATAATCAAATGAACAATCCACGCCGAAATTATCGCCATAAATAAATCGATTGGATAATGCATTCCAAGGCGTACACGACTAATTAACATTAATACCCCCCAAATGGTCATGGCACCAATAAGCAATTCCGCTTTAAAAGAACGATTGCCTAATAATTGGCTAAACCCAACGGCTAACATAAGCCAAGTGGCGGCAAAAATAGAATGTCCAGATGGGAAAGAATAACCCGTTTCATCTTCATAATGGGCTTTTAACCAGGCTGGCGTATCGGCTTGGGTAGAATAAAATTTATCCACTAATTTGGCACGCTCTGAACGATCTTGCTGATAAAAAGCATCCGTCGTACTTTCTGTTTTTTCCGCTAAATAGACAGTGAAAGGACGCGGCTCGGCAAAAACCGTTTTTAAACCTGATTTAATTACTTGTGTAGATAATACCGACAGGCCCATTACAATCACGCCCATAATCCACTGTTTACGATTTTCAAAAAGAAAACGGAAAAGTAAAGCAAACACACCACAGGTAATTAAAGCGTAAGGCACGCTACCGGTTTCGGTTAAAAGATAAAGCCAATAATCCCATTCCATTAATTGGTTGTTTCCATGCCAATGATAAGCAAAACCCCAAACAAAAAATGGTACAAGAGAAAGGAATAACGTATATAATGACAGCCTTTTAAACATTGTTGCCTCTTGATAATAAAAATAAAGTGCACATTTTAGCAGAATAAAGTTGAAAAAGGATAAGTTATGTCAAAAATCCAACTGGTTGCTCAAGCCAATTTGCCTACCGAATATGGCATATTTAAAATGGTCGGATTTGAATTTCCCGATACAAAAAAAGAACATGTTGCTTTAGTGATGGGTGACATCTCAAACGAAGATGAGCCTGTACTTGCCCGTATTCATTCGGAATGCTTAACGGGTGATGCGTTACACAGTTTAAAATGCGATTGTGGTTTCCAGCTTGCAGCCGCATTACGTCAAATTAGCGAAGCGGGTCGTGGTGTGTTGATCTATCATCGTGAAGAAGGACGAGGTATTGGTCTAATTAATAAAATTCGAGCTTATTCATTACAAGATCAAGGTATGGATACTATTGAAGCCAATCTTGCACTAGGCTTTAAAGCTGATGAGCGTAACTTTAATGTGTGTGCCGATATGTTTGAATTATTAGGTGTGAAGCAAGTTCGCTTGATGACAAACAACCCGCAAAAAGTAGAAACCATGAAAAAAGCAGGCATTAATATCGTAGAACGTGTACCGTTGAATGTAGGTGAAAACCGTTACAATACGAAATATCTTGATACTAAAGCGAAAAAAATGGGGCATTATATTGTGCATAATAATGAAGAACATTTAATGACTTGCCCACATTGCCAAGAAGAAGTGATTTAATAAAAAAGCCATACAACTGTTGTATGGCTTTTCTTTTGCCAAAACAATTATTGATTAACGCCCCAATGACGAGTGTCTTTATCAAATTTCATGCCTGAATGGGATCCTTCCGAACCATTAAAATAAACGTCTTTATTTGCGCAAGCTGAAATCACTAATGCACCAATAACGATAAGAATCAATTTTTTCATTATGTTTACCTTTTCAAAACTAACTTGCCAAAATTGT
>CAUGKJ010000195.1 GCA_959600045.1 uncultured Haemophilus sp. | reverse complement strand
ATGGAAAAGGGGAATATTACGTTTGCCGATAATGTGAGAGGCAGTTGCGATAGTACGTTTTAATACGCTGGAATAAGCGGCAATGAAAGGAATATGATTAAGTGCAACACCTGTTTTTTTCGCGCCATTAACGCCATCTTCAGTCAAAGGGGAATCGCCATGACCTTGCATTAAACCTTCTGTATTCCAAACAGTTTTACCGTGGCGAATGAAATAAAAAGTCAGTTGTTTTTTCATTTTTCATATCCATAAAAAAGATTAAGGAAGCCGAAACTTCCTTAATCATGATTTTAACGAGAATAATAACCTGCCATTGAACTATATACGGCATTTTCTGCTTGAATAATGTTGTATTTCGCATTCAAGATAGAAAGTTGAGAGGTTTTCTCTGTGTTTGCCGCAGCAAGCCATTCACGTAATTCAGATACACCAGCATTGTAACGATCACGATAGTATTTGGTGATACGTTGGTTATAGCTGTGTGTTTTTTGCAAGTTAGCAAAGGCACTTTGTGCTTGTGTGTAGGCGAAGTAGTTGGTATCTACATCGTTCAAGGCTTTAGTAATGCTTTGCTCATAGTTTAAACGTGCAGTTTCATAATCTGCCTCAGAGATTTTCACGTTCCATTTCACCGTATTCCAGTTGAGGAATGGCAGGCTAATGCCGATTAACCCGGTACCCACTGGATTGTGCAATGCATTACCAACTTTAGTGCCACTTGATGTTAAGCTGCCGCCTAAAGTGACTTCTGGGAACCAACCTTTTTCGGTTGCTTTCGCATTTTTGAATGCACTGCTTAAGCGATATTGATAGCCTTTCACATCAGGACGATTCGCAATCACAGAAACAGGCACATTTAAATTCACGCCCACATTTTTCACATTAAGAATGTGTGGGAAGTTGATATTTAATGCTTCTTCTGGTTTTAAGTTCAGTAAGTTACGTAAAGTTTGCTCTGCTGTTTTGCGTTGCGTTTGATAGTTGATCAAGTTGTTACGCGCGGTTAATACAGCTTGTTGTGCTTGATCTACACTAGCGCTGTCAGCGACACCTTGCGATAAACGACGTTGCATAATGCTGCTAATGTCGTTGTAGTATTTAATGGTTTCCTCAGTTGTGCTGATAGCGTCATTTAAATAAGCAATTTGATAATACGTTGTCACAACAGAGTTGATGAGTGAAAGTTTGGTTGCTTCTAAATCTTCAGCCGTTGCTTTGTGTGACCATTCGGCGGCATCTGCAGTATCTGCTAAGCGTTGCCATAAATCTAACGTATAACTCACATTTAATGCACCTTGATGGCTTACTGCTGAGCTGCCACCGGTTTTCACATTTTTACTTGCGGAAGATTGGGTTGAACCGCTAAATGCAGGAATTAAATTTGCGCCTGCAAGGTTTGCATTATATAGAGCACGGTTTACGGCAATAGACGCTTTGGCTAAATCTTTGTTATTAACTAATGCTTGTTCTACTACACGATTTAATTGTGAATCATTGTAAAGCGCCCACCAGTTTTCTTTTACATTAAATTGTTTGGTGATTTCCGCATAATTTTGGTAATCCTGCTGGCTCGCTTTATAAGAATCGCCGATATTAGCACAACCTGCTAGAGCAGTTGTCATCGCGATTGCTAAGGTTAATTTTTTCATTTTTAACATGGATTTTTTCCTTTCTTTTTAATTAAAGTGCGGTCAAAAATTAGTGAGAATTTTAACCGCTCTTTTGAGTTTTACAAAATTTCTTTATTCTCTCGCAAGGGCGGTAATTGGATCTAATTGTGCTGCGCGTTTTGCCGGCATATAACCGAAGATCACACCAATCAGGGTAGAGAAGACCACCGCTGCAACAATTGAGCCAGTTGAGAATGCCATCGTAAAGTCCGTCATAAATACGTTAAATAGCAGACCGATTAAGCCCGAAAGCAGAATGCCCGTCACGCCGCCAATTAAACAAATCAACACGGCTTCAATTAAAAATTGTTGCAGAATGTTAAATTGTCTCGCGCCAATAGCCATGCGCACACCAATCTCTTTAGTTCGCTCTGTCACGGAAACCAACATAATATTCATCACCCCAATCCCACCAACGATCAATGAAATAAAGGCGATAGAAGAAATGAGTAATTTCATCGTGCCAGTTGTGCTTTCAATGGTTTGTTTAATGGTGTCGCTATTCATGATGAAGAAATCTTTTTTACCATGACGCATGGTGAGCAATTCAGTAATTCCTTTTTCGGCGACAGTAGTATTCACGGAATCATCTACTTTAACGGTGATTGAACCAATCTTTTTGCTACCCGAAATACGATTCATCACGGTAGTGTAAGGGGCATAGAGATTAAGTGAACTGCTTGCTCCGCCCATTTGTTTATCAGATACCACGCCAATAATACGTAGTGGACGTTTATTAAACATCACAATTTTGCCGATGGGATTTTCATCAGGGAAAATCGATTTTTTCGCACTTTCATCGATTAAGGCTACTTGATTGTTATCAGCAACATCTTGAGCAGAAAATAAATTACCGGATTTTAGTTTTAATCCATCTACATCAAAATATTGTTCGCCCACACCTTTTAAACTGGTCGAGGAGAAAGTTTGGTTACCATAAATTAATGTGCCACTTGATGAGCTATTTGGCGTGACGCTTTGTACATAGCTTTGTTGGTTTAAGGCAGTGGCATCATTAATCGTAAGATTTTGCATCTGTTCAGCACGACGATCACCAAAGCCGGTACCATTAAAAATCGTTATGGTGCTTGTCCCAATTCCTCGAATATTTTCCAAGATTTTTTGCTGTGAACCATTTCCCAGTGCCACGACAGAAACCACAGAAGTAATCCCGATAATAATCCCGAGCATGGTTAAAAGAGAAC
>CAUGKJ010000194.1 GCA_959600045.1 uncultured Haemophilus sp. | reverse complement strand
CTGATCACCATTTTCAGCAACTAAAAGTGTTTTAAAGGATTGGTGCAGATCAAGCCCAAGTTTTTCAGCGGCTTCATCGCCAAAATGCGTATTGTTAGGGTCATGATCATAGGTATGGAGAGTAAAAGGAATTTTATTTTTTTTTAGTAAATCAATTGCCGGTGTCATCTGATTTCCTTATGTATTTATCAGTCTTTTTTCTGTAGAATGAATCGGTTCAGAACATTTTACAGCGGAGAGAAAAATGGACGCAAGCCTAAATATTGCTGTTGCAGCAGAATTTGATCTATGTGAAAAAATTGCCGAAGCCCTTGAACAAAGTGAGCTAGATGTAGGCAAGGTTTCAATTGTAGAAATTTATCCTTTTGAAGAAGAGCAAGCGGTGCGTTTTCGCAATAAAGCCGTTGCTCAATTAGCCACTGATGAGATTGAGTGGGATAGCGTTAATTATCTTTTCTTCGCTGGCCAAATTGATCAAGCCCCCTTATTAGCTCAAGCCGCAGAAAGTGGCTGTGTGGTGATTGATTTAAAAGGGATTTGCTCTGCATTATCTGATGTCCCTGTTGTTGTCCCAACAATCAATGAAGAAAATCTTACTGAGTTAAGACAACGTAACGTTGTGAGTTTGCCTGATCCGCAAGTGAGTCAATTAGCTTTATCTCTATTACCAATCGTTCAACAAACAAATTTAACTCAAGTCTTTGCAACGTCACTTTTACCGGCTTCTTATACAGATGGTGAAACCGTGAATAAACTTGCTGGACAAACAGCTCGTTTACTGAATGGTATGCCATTAGAAGAAGGTGAAACTCGTTTTGCCTTTGATGTGTTTCCACAACAAGCGGCTAATTTAAATCTGCAATTGCAAAAAATCTTCCCACAGTTAGACAATGTGGTCTTCCACCAAATTCAAGTGCCTGTCTTCTACGGTATGGCACAAAAAGTGACCGCACTTTCAGATTATGAATTTGATTTCCAACCACAACAAAGCGAATTGATTGAATTACACGATAGCCTTATTACGCCTGTGATTAACGGTGAAAATGAAAATGGTGAAGACAGCGTAAAATTGCATATCAGCCAACAAAGTGCGGTTGAAAATGGTATCGAATTTTGGACGGTAGCTGATGAGCAACGTTTCAATATTGCCTTGTTAGGTGTGAAATTACTTGAGTCGATTTATCACCAAGGTTATTAATTAAGTTAAGGGGGAAGACAATGCAACAATCTTTACTTGAACGCCTTTTTTCCATTAAAGAAAAGGGCAGTACGACCAAAACCGAAATTATTGCCGGTATCACCACCTTCTTTACCATGGTGTATATCGTGTTTGTGAACCCATCCGTATTAGGTGATGCAGGAATGGATAAGCAAGTTGTTTTTGTGACCACTTGTTTAATCGCCGCGCTCGGCACCATTGCGATGGGGTTATTCAGTAATTTACCGATTGCGCTTGCGCCCGCCATGGGACTCAATGCGTTTTTCGCCTATGTGGTAGTTGGCAAGCTTGGCTATTCTTGGGAAGTAGGTATGGGCACTATTTTCTGGGGCTCGATTGGTTTATTTGTTCTTACCTTATTCCAAATCCGTTATTGGCTCATGGCGTCTATTCCGCTTTCACTACGAGTGGGAATCGGTGCGGGTATCGGCTTTTTTATTGCGTTAATTGGCTTTAAAAATATGGGGTTGGTTGTAGCGAATCCTGCAACCTTAGTGGCATTAGGCAATTTACATGATCCTAAAATTCTACTTGGTGTATTAGGCTTTTTCATTATTGTAGTTTTAGCTGCACGTAATATTTTCTCTGGTGTCTTAATTTCTATCGCGGTAGTCACTGGTTTAGCCCTTTTTATTGATGATCAAGTGACTTTCCACGGCATTGTTTCGATGCCACCAAGTTTAGGTGCGGTTGTCGGTAAAGTGGATATTGCGGGTGCTTTAGATACGGCTTTGCTCGGCATTATTTTCTCCTTCTTATTAGTAAACCTATTTGATTCATCAGGCACCTTATTAGGCGTGACCGATAAAGCAGGTTTCAGTGATGAGAAAGGTCGTTTCCCGAAAATGAAACAAGCCCTTTATGTGGATAGCGTGAGTGCTGTGGTTGGTTCTTATATCGGAACCTCAGCTATCAGTACTTATATCGAAAGTGGCGCAGGGGTTTCTGTCGGTGGTAGAACAGGTTTAACGGCGGTGACAGTCGGTGTTTTATTCTTACTTACCATTTTCTTCTCACCACTTGCTAGTGTGGTACCGGCTTATGCAACCGCAGGGGCGTTAGTCTATGTGGGGATTTTAATGGCATCCAGTCTTATTCGTGTACACTGGGATGATTTAACTGAAGCCACCCCTGCTTTTATCACTGCAGCGATGATGCCATTTACTTATTCAATTACTGAAGGTATTGCATTTGGCTTTATTAGTTATTGCGTCATGAAGGCCTGTACAGGTAGAATACGTGAGGTCAATACCCCTGTGTGGGTGGTGTCTTTATTATTTGTGGCCAAGTTCGTTTGGGTTGGCTGATTTCATAAAGGTGTAATTTATTACGCCTTTTTATAGCATTACAACAAGGAGTGCGTCATGCAAAATATTCTTTTTATCGTCAATGATTCCACATATAGCGGAGAAAAAACCTTCAACGCTGTTCGTTTCGCCATCAATATGAAAGAAGAGCACAGCAAGGATGTGAATATTAAATTATTCTGCTTTTCTGATGCGATTTTATGCGGTATTGCGGGACAAAATCCAAATGAAGGCTTCAATATCCAACAACTTATCGATATTTTAGCGGCACAAGGTGCTGAAATTAAATTATGCACCAGCTGCGTGAAAGCACGTGGTTTATTAGACGCTAAATTAATTGACGGTGTGACCCTTGGTACCTTAGATGATG
>CAUGKJ010000193.1 GCA_959600045.1 uncultured Haemophilus sp. | reverse complement strand
ACTGAAGGCAATTCATCCAACGGCAGCGGTATCAGGTTTACCGCAGCAGCAAGCGAAGAAAGCTTTGGCTGAAATAGAAACCTTTGATCGTCGTTGGTATGCTGGAACATTAGGTGTGATGAGTCAACATCTATCAGAATTTTGTGTCACCATTCGTTCGGCTTTTATTGAAGAAAACCAAGTACGTGTATTTGCTGGAGCCGGTATTGTGGAAGGCTCACAACCTGTAGAAGAGTGGTTAGAAATTGAACGTAAAGCGGCAGGGCTGATTTCCCTGTTTGCAGAGAATAACGGAGAATAAGAAGAATGTCTGTAAGCGTATTTAATCGTTGTTGGTCAAAGGTGATCTTAGAAACCTTGGTTCGCCAAGGCGTGAGTCACTTTTGTATTGCGCCAGGTTCACGCTCAACACCTTTAACGCTAGAAGCTGTGCGTTTACAAAATGCTTCTCGTGCAACGTGCCATAGTCACTTTGATGAACGTGGTTTAGGCTTTTTTGCGCTGGGGATTGCAAAATCTACTCAAGCACCTGTTGCCGTGATTGTCACCTCGGGCACCGCAGCAGCCAATTTATATCCAGCAATTATCGAAGCTCGTCAAACAGGCGTGAATTTAATTATTCTTACTGCTGATCGTCCACCTGAATTGTGGGAATGTGGGGCGAATCAAGCTATCGTGCAACAAAATATGTTTGCCGATTACCCCGTTGCAAGTGTCAATCTACCTAAACCTCAGGCAGATTATGCAGCAAAATGGTTAATTTCGACGTTAGAACAAGCTTGCTATAAACAAAAGCAACAACCAGGTGTGGTACATATCAATGTGCCTTTTGCAGAGCCACTTTATAATGCCCAAGATCAAGAAATTGACGGTCATCCATGGTTAATGCCAATTCAACGTTGGTTAAGTCAGCCTAAAAATTGGGTTGATCATCAACCATTACAGCAAGAAGTGTTAATGCACGAGACTTGGGATACTTGGCGTACGAAACGTGGTGTGATTGTGGCAGGACAATTAACGCCTGAACAAGCAATGGGCATTAACTCATGGGCAAATACCATGGGATGGATTTTGCTTACGGATATTCAATCAGGTGTAGAACCTCTCATGCCTTATGCGGATATTTGGTTAGCAAACCAAACTGTGAAGCAAAAATTACTTCAAGCTGATATCGTGATTCAATTTGGCTCTCGTTTTATCAGTAAACGGATTAACCAATTCTTAGCGGAATTCCAAGGCGAATTTTGGGTGGTGGAGCAAAGTCAAAATGCAGTCGATCCAAATCACCATACGCAAACTCGCTTTAACGCCAAAGCACATCATTGGTTGCGTGCACATCCGCCATTGCGTCAAAAACCTTGGTTGCTTGAACCGCTTGCCCTTTCTAAATTCTGTGCAACCTTTATCGAACAACAAGTCGGTGGCAATCTTAACGAAGCCTCATTAGCCCATCATATTGAGCGTGTTTTACCTTACAACGGTATTTTGTTCTTAGGAAACAGTCTTTTTGTGCGTTTGGTTGATGCTTTAACTAAATTGCCTGAAGGGTATCCGATTTTTACCAACCGTGGTGCAAGCGGAATTGATGGCTTATTAGCAACGGCCGCAGGTATTGGTATCGGTGCCGATCAACCTGTGGTGGCCATGATTGGCGATACGTCTACGCTTTATGATTTGAACTCTTTAGCCTTATTTAAGAATGTCACTCAACCAACCATTATTTTTGTGATTAACAATAATGGTGGCGCAATCTTTGATATGTTGCCAGTGGATGAAGAGGTGAAAGAGCAGTTTTATCGCTTGCCACATAATGGCGATTTCTCTCAAGTCGCCGCAATGTTTGGTTTAAAATATGCCTTGCCTTACACCTGGGCAGATTTAAGCTCCGTGTTAAAACAAGCTTATACTCGCCGCCGTGCGACATTAATTGAAATCAAAACAAACCCAAGTGATGGCAGCGCAACTTATAAGCGCTTGATTGAACAAATCAGCCACGCGGTGATTGGTGAATAATTTCTTTCCCCTCTTATATAGAGGGGATTTCTTTATATGGCATTATTATGATGAATCTTGTTTTTCTTCATGGTTTATTAGGTACGAAATCAGATTGGCAAAAAGTCATCGAAAATCTACCGCACTTTCGTTGTCTCTCTCTCGATTTACCGTTTCATGGAGAGAATAAAGCTGTTGCTGTTGAAGATTTTGAGCAAACCGCTCAGTGCCTTGAAGAACAAATTCAACATCTCATAAAAAATGAGCCTTATATCTTAATCGGTTATTCACTTGGTGGACGAATCGCACAATATTATGCACTGCAAGCGAAAGTGAAAATAGGGCATTTAAAGGCCGTCATTTTAGAAGGGGCGAATTTAGGTTTACAGTCTGAGCAAGAAAAGCAAAGTCGTTTGGTCAATGACAACATGTGGGCTGAGTGTTTTTTTCATGAAAAGCCTGAAACCGTGCTCGAAGATTGGTATCAACAACCTGTTTTTTCTCATTTAAATGAACCGCAACGTAAGGCATTACTTGAAAAGCGAAAAGCCAATTGTGGGGCAAATATTGGTCATATGTTATTAGCCACTAGTCTTGCCAAGCAGCCTGATTTTCGCGAGAAAGTGCGGTCAAGTTTGCTGCCATTTTTTTATTTTTGTGGTGAACGAGATCAGAAGTTTCGTCAAATGGCAGAGGATAATCAACTTGATTTAACGATTATTCCTGATGCTGGTCATAATGCACATTTAGAAAATCCGACATATTTTGCTGAAAAAATCGAAAATATCGTATTAAAAATTGCTCAACCTTAAGGGAAATGCTAGGATTTAGCCCTTTCATTTTATTTGACTCTTAAGGAAGCAAAATGTCCTCACAACTTCGTAATGATCCACTTAAGGTTGCTTTAGCATCTATGGTGGGTACCGCAATTGAATTCTTT
>CAUGKJ010000192.1 GCA_959600045.1 uncultured Haemophilus sp. | reverse complement strand
ATGACTTTACGAATTAAAGAATAACCATTTGAATGCGGGCCACTTGAACCTAGTGCAATTAAAGCATCTCCTACTTTAACTTGGCTACCATCAATGATTTCTGATTTTTCAACAACACCCACACAGAAACCTGCAAGGTCATAATCACCTGCGTGATACATACCCGGCATTTCAGCGGTTTCGCCACCCACTAATGCACAACCCGATTGTACACAGCCTTCTGCAATGCCTTTTACCACATCAGAGGCAACATCCACATCAAGTTTTCCTGTCGCATAGTAGTCTAAAAAGAATAATGGTTCGGCGCCTTGAACCACTAAATCGTTAACACACATCGCAACCAAATCAATACCACTGGTATCGTGTTTTTTTAAGTCATTGGCTA
Source organism: uncultured Haemophilus sp. (assembly GCA_959600045.1). Classification (GTDB taxonomy): domain Bacteria; phylum Pseudomonadota; class Gammaproteobacteria; order Enterobacterales; family Pasteurellaceae; genus Haemophilus_D. The sequence continues at coordinate 2,571 of CAUGKJ010000192.1, read as the reverse complement.
AACGTAGTTTTGTTCCTACACCGTCTGTACCTGAAACGAGGATCGGTTCTTTATATTTGCCCGGAATAGCACATAATGCGCCAAACCCACCTAATCCCCCGATGACTTCAGGACGAGTAGTTCGTTTCACGTGTGGTTTAATTCGTTCAACTAATTCATTACCGGCATTAATATCCACGCCTGCATCTTTATAACTTAATGATGGTTTGCTCACAATGCTATCCTATATTTTTAGGTTAAATGATAAAACGGCGTGATTGTATCAGATTAAGCAAACGTTTGCGATAGTGATTTAATCAGGATTTAAGCAAAAAAATAACCGCACTTTATTTTGTATGATAAAGTGCGGTCAATTTCTAAAATATTTTTAGCGATTCGCTAATTCGAAAATCATCGCTTCAGCTTGGCAGCTAAATGTAAAACTCGCCGTTAAATTGGCGCCATTTTCAGTTTCTGTGATTTCACTTTTAATGTCGCAAGGATCGCTTTCTGTTTTGCGTGCTTTTTCAATGAAACGATTAAGTGCCGCTTCAGCTTCAGCTTTATTCGCATAGGTTTGATGAATATCAACAGAGCAATCTGAACCGTCAATAATCGTACCCACATCAACACAACTACAAGTGAGAGATTCTTCTGCTTTGCATGTTACTGTCATAGGATTTCTATTCTAGCATTTTTAAAATGCTCTGCCAAAGTACCGCATTTTTTTAATTTAAATATCATTTATTTATCACTGGTCGGAACACTTTTAAATTAATCTAAAATAATTTGCACTCCATTTATCGGAGTTTTAGAATCTCGCGGATTTTTTCATTATTATTAATAACAAAAGGTTCCAAATGACAAAATTTAATAAAACGCTATTAGCAATGACCACATTGTTAGCAGCAAGCGGTGCAAATGCAGCCGCATTCCAATTAGCAGAAGTTTCTACATCCGGTCTTGGTCGTGCTTATGCCGGTGAAGCAGCAATTGTTGATAATGCTGCAGTAGTTGCAACTAACCCTGCATTAATGAGTTTATTCAAAACTAATCAATTCTCTGTGGGTGGCGTTTATGTGGATTCTAAAATTCACATGAGTGGTCCAGTTACAGTTAATGCACTAGGTCGTACCGTTGCTGTTGGTTCTGCAGCTCATAATAGTGTCGTTCCTGGTTCATTGATTCCGAATATGTATTTTGTGGCACCAATTAATGACAAATTTGCCATTGGTGGTGGTATGAATGTGAATTTTGGATTAAAAAGTGAATATGAATCAGATTACAATGCAGGTGTATTCGGCGGTAAAACCGATTTAAGTGCGATTAACTTAAATTTAAGCGGTTCATATCGTGTTTCTCAGGGTTTAACTGCTGGTGTGGGTTTAAATGCAGTTTATGCAAAAGCAGAAATTGAACGTCGTGCTGGTATTTTAAGTGATGCAGTAAAAAATGTTGCACCATTAGTTCCTGCATTAGTGAGAGCTGGACGAATTTCACCAAACGCAGCCGCTTCTTTAGCAAAATTACAAGGTGTGAATAAAGAAACTGTACTAACCCACTTACAAGATAAAAATGCATGGGGTTTCGGTTGGAATGCAGGTTTAGTGTACGAGTTCAACGAAAATAACCGTGTTGGTTTAGCCTATCATTCAAAAGTCGATATTGACTTTGAAGATGATAATGCTGTGAGTGCGAGTCGTACTATTCGTGGTCAAGGCCCTGCTGCAGGTGGATTAACATTACACTTACCAGATTATTTAGAATTATCAGGTTTCCATCAAGTGACAGATAATTTGGCATTGCACTATAGCTACAAATTTACACATTGGAGCCGTTTCAAAGAGTTACATGCAACCTTTAATGACGGTGAACTTGCGTTCCATAAAAATGAAAAATATCGTAGCAATTCTCGTTATGCATTAGGTGCAACCTATAATGTAAATGACAAATTAACGCTTCGTGCCGGTATTGCTTATGATGAAGCGGCAGCTCCAATAGAGCATGCAAGTGCATCTATTCCAGATACTGATCGTATGTGGTATAGCGTAGGGGCAACTTATAAATTTACCCCGAATCTTTCTATTGATGCTGGCTTTGCGCACTTACGTGGTAAAAAAATTCACTTCACCGAAAGCCAACCAATTGGTGGTTTAGCAACAGTAACAGCGAATTATACCTCTAAAGCAAGTGCTAACCTTTACGGTTTAAACTTAAACTACAGTTTCTAATTTGTAAAAAATTTAGCATAATACGTAGCACACCGAATGTATGTTCGGTGTGTTTTTTCTTATATGGTCCCATAAAAAACGGGAGAAAAATGAGCGCACTTTATTATGCTTATATGGACTCACCAATTGGTCGGTTATTAATGCTTTCTGATGGTGAAAACCTCACAAATTTAGACTGTGAATTAGAACAAACCACGCCGAATCCAAATTGGATTTTACGAGAAGATTTACCGCTTTTTGAAAAAGTGCGGTGCGCTTTAATGCGTTATTTTAATGGTGAGCCAGAAAGTTTCTCCGATATTCCTTTATCGCCTAAAGGTACCGCATTTCAACAAGCGATTTGGACAGCATTGCGTCAACT
>CAUGKJ010000191.1 GCA_959600045.1 uncultured Haemophilus sp. | reverse complement strand
CAAATGACAGCATTGGGGTTAGATGATATTGAAGCCTTCCCATTTGTGGATGCCCCAGATAAACGCCATATTCAAGATGGTATAAAACTGTTGGAAGAATTAGGTGCGTTTGAAATGGTTCGTACCAAAGCAGGCGAGAAACGTCAATTAACCGCAGTAGGTCGCCAATTATCGCAACTCCCTGTGGATCCACGTTTGGCGAAAATGTTGCTAAGTGCTGTTTCACAAGGTGCATTGCATGAAGTGATGATTATTGTCGCCGCATTATCTATTCAAGATCCGCGCGAGCGCCCACAAGAAAAACAGCAAGCTTCCGATGAAAAACATCGTCGTTTTGCCGATAAAAAATCGGATTTCTTGGCTTTCCTCAATCTTTGGCGTTACCTACAAGAACAACAAAAAGAATTAAGTAAAAACCAATTCCGTCGTCAATGCCAAAAGGATTTCTTAAATTATTTACGCATTCGAGAATGGCAGGATATTTATCATCAAATTCGTCTAACCGTGCGTGAAATGGGCTTGCCGATTAATTCTGAAAAAGCAGAATATCAGCAAATTCATACCGCACTTTTAAGCGGCTTGCTTTCTCATATCGGTTTAAAAGAAGCGGAGAAACAACAATATCTTGGCGCACGTAATGCCCATTTTGCGATTTTCCCCAATTCGGTGCTTTTCAAAAAACAACCGAAATGGATGATGGCGGCAGAGTTAGTAGAAACCTCCAAACTTTGGGGGCGTATGGTGGCGGAAATTGAGCCAGAATGGATCGAGCCACTTGCCGAGCATTTAATTAAAAAATCCTATTCAGAACCGCGTTGGTCGAAATCCCGTGGTGCCGTGATTGCTGATGAAAAAGTCACGCTTTACGGTGTGCCGATTGTGGCTGCGCGACCAGTGAATTACGGTTCTATTGATCCGACGGTAAGCCGCGAGATCTTTATTCAATCTGCCTTAGTGGAAGGGGATTGGAATACTAAACATAAATTCTTCAAAGAAAATCAACGACTCGTTCGAGAAGTAGAGGAGTTGGAACACAAAAGCCGCCGCCGCGATATTTTGGTGGACGACCGTACGCTTTTTGAATTTTACGATCAGCGTATTGGTACGGAAGTGGTTTCCCAAAAACATTTTGATACTTGGTGGAAAAAGGCGCAGCAAAAAGATCCTGAATTGCTTAATTTTGAACGCTCATTCTTGATTAATGATGATGCGGAACAGGTGAGCAAGCTGGATTTCCCGAATTTCTGGCATCAAGGCAATTTAAAACTCAAATTAACTTATCAATTTGAACCTGGTACCGATGCGGACGGGGTGACGGTGCATATTCCGTTGCCATTGCTTAACCAAGTGGAAATGACGGGTTTTGACTGGCAAATTCCAGGTTTGCGTGAAGAATTGGTGATTGCGCTGATTAAATCGCTGCCGAAATCTTATCGTCGTAACTTCGTGCCGGCACCTAATTATGCTCAAGCTTTTTTAAGTCGTGCCGTGCCGTTGGAAAAACCGTTATTAGATACGCTGATTTATGAATTGCGTCGTATGACGGGCGTCACCGTAGAAACGGAACATTGGAATTGGGAACAAATTCCAAGTCATTTGAAAATGACCTTCCGTGTGGTGGATGAAAACGGTAAGAAAATTGCGGAATCCATGAATTTGGATGAGCTGAAATTCAACTTAAAAGATCGTGTGCAGGAAAGCATTTCTGCTGTGGCAGATGATGGCATTGAGCAAAGCGGGCTGCATATTTGGAGTTTTGCAGATTTACCACAATGTTATGAACAAAAACAACGTGGTTTCAGCGTCAAGGCGTTCCCGGCTATTGTAGATGAAAAAGATGCGGTAGGTATCAAACTGTTTGAAACAGAATTTGAGCAAGCAGTGGCGATGCAACAAGGTTTGCGTCGATTGTTGTTACTCAATGTGCCGTCACCGATTAAATATCTGCATGAAAAATTGCCGAATAAAGCTAAATTGGGACTGTATTTTACCCCGTTCGGTCGCGTGTTAGATTTGATTGATGACTGTATCGCTTGTGCCGTGGATAAACTGATTGCCGATTTTGGTGGTTTTGTTTGGGATGAAGCAGGCTTTGAGAAATTGCGTGATTTCGTGAGAGAAAACCTTAACGAAGTGACCGTAGATATTGCACAAAAAGTGGAGCAAATTCTCTCCCTTAACCATGCCTTAAACCAACGTTTAAAAGGCAAAATGGATTTCACGATGGCCTTTGCCTTTTCCGATATTAAGGCGCAATTAAGCGGGCTGATTTATCCAGGTTTTGTTCAAAAGAGCGGTTATGATCGCCTACCGGATTTACAGCGTTATCTGCAAGCCGTTGATAAACGTATTGATAAACTGGCTCAAGATGTGAATCGCGATCGTGCGGCGATGCTACGTGTAGAACAAGTGCAACAGGCTTACCAACAATTGCTCGCTAAACTACCAAAATCCAAACCAATTTCCGATGAAATTGCAGAAATTCGCTATATGATTGAGGAATTGCGTGTGAGTTTATTTGCGCAGCAATTAGGCACGAAGTATCAGGTGTCGGATAAGCGGATTTTGGGGATTGTTAGTAAGATTTAATACTTGAGTGTTAAGTTAAGTGTATAAATTTCATCTGAATACCTTGAAATTTAAAAACTAGTACCTATATATGGCTATGTTGATTATTTGATTAATTAAGGAGGCTTAAATTGGGAAAAAATCAACATGTTGTTCCACATAATGGAAAATGGGCTGTACGAGGTGCTGGCAATGAGAAGGTTACTAGAGTTGTAAATACTCAAGCTGAGGCAATTAAAATTGCCCAAGATATTGCAAAAAATCAGCAGTCAGATACTAAGATTCATGGTAGAAATGGACAAATTCGTGCAGGTAATAGCTATGGAAATGACCCATATCCACCAAAAGATAAGAAGTAATGAGGTATGCTAATATGTATCCATATGAATTAGGAAATAAATTTGAA
>CAUGKJ010000190.1 GCA_959600045.1 uncultured Haemophilus sp. | reverse complement strand
GGTTTCCTGTTGAACTTCTTCAACAAGTTCTTCATTTTCATTTAAGTTTTGTGCTTGTTCTGACATCTTTTTCTCCATTTATCAAAAATTAGTGCTATTTTAGCAAAACTGAATTGCTATGTAATATAATGGCTAAAATTTTAAATTCAAGTGCGGTCAGAAATCGATGAGTTTGCACTTGGGAGCAATCATAGTTATGGATGAATTAGTCAAATCATTTAAAACCATCGCCTTGATGGGAAAACCACGTCGCGACATTAATTTGCAAATGCATAAAAACTTGTATCAATGGCTGAAAGAGCGAGGATATCAAGTTTTAGTTGAAAAAGAAGTGGGGGAAAAATTCGGTTTACCGGAAGAGGTGTTAGCAACGGTTGAAGAAATTGGAGAGCAAGCTCAACTCGTGATTGTAATCGGTGGTGATGGCAATATGCTAGGGCGTGCTCGCATTTTGGCTAAATATAATATTCCAATGATTGGTATTAACCGAGGCAACTTAGGCTTTTTGACTGATATCGACCCCAAAAATGCTTATGCACAGCTTGAAGCGTGTTTGGAACGCGGAGAGTTTTTTGTCGAAGAGCGTTTTTTATTGGAAGCTAAAATTGAACGCAATGGCGAAATTATTTCTAGTGGTAATGCAGTAAATGAGGCGGTGATTCACCCCGCCAAAATTGCGCATATGATTGATTTCCATGTCTATATCAATGATAAATTTGCCTTTTCTCAACGTTCAGATGGCTTGATTGTTTCCACTCCCACAGGTTCAACGGCTTATTCGCTTTCCGCAGGCGGCCCAATTTTAACGCCAAATTTAAATGCGATTGCCCTTGTGCCGATGTTCCCACATACACTTTCTTCTCGACCATTAGTAATTGATGGCGATAGCAAAATTTCAATTCGTTTTGCTGAACATAATACTTCACAGTTGGAATTAGGCTGTGATAGTCAAATTGCGCTAGATTTTTCTCCTGATGATATCGTTCATATTGAAAAAAGCCCGCATAAACTGCGCCTATTACACCTAAAAAATTATAATTATTACAATGTATTAAGCACAAAATTAGGCTGGCTTAAAAATTTCTAATCCCAAAAGTTTAAAAATCTCTTTACTGTATATTGTAACAGTTATAATATATGGATATACAGTTAAGGAGATTTTTTTATGCTAACCCAACTTACCATCAATAATTTTGCAATTGTTCGTCAATTAGAGATTGAATTGGCGAAAGGAATGTCTGTGATCACGGGGGAAACTGGCGCAGGAAAATCCATTGCTATTGATGCATTGGGGTTATGCTTAGGGCAACGTATTGAAACGTCTATGGTTCGAGAAGGGCAGGAAAGAGCTGAAATTTGCGCCACATTTTTTATTGAACCAACTAACCCCGCTTATCAGTGGTTGCAAGAGCAAGAATTGCAAGATCCTGATAATCCCTCTGATTGTATTCTACGTCGTGTCATTAATGCAGATGGGCGTTCTAAAGCCTTTATCAATAGCACGCCCGTATCGGCTTCCCAATTAAAAGAAATTGGACAATATCTTATTCATATTAATGGGCAGCACGCTTCACAATTATTATTGAAAAATGACTATCAACTTCAGTTGGTGGACACATTTGCACATCACCATGATTTGCTTGCACAAATGCGAGAAGATTATCGCGCGTGGAAAAATCTTCAAACGCAAGTTAAAACCTTCCAACAAAAAGTCGCTGAAAATGAAGCGAAAAAACAACTTTTACAATATCAGGTAGAGGAGTTGGATGAGTTTGCCCTTCGTCCAAATGAATATTTGGAATTGGAAGAGGATCAACGTCGTCTATCAAATAGCGAACAGCTGACACAGTTATCACAATCAGCCTTACAGCTACTCAGTGAAAATGAGACGGTAAGCATCGATTCTATGCTTTATCGCGCGACACAGTATATTGATGAATTAAGCGAGTTAGATCCTCGCTATGCTTCTGTTCAAACAATGTTGAATGATGCACTTATCCAAGTGCAAGAGGCAACAAGCGAAGTGCAACACCTTGCATCTCATATTGAGCAAGATCCGATGTTATTACAAGAGATTGAACAACGTCTAGGTCAAGCTTTACAACTCGCTCGCAAGCATAATGTGAAACCTGAAGAGTTGGTGGAATGGCATCAAAAATTAAAAGCAGAATTGACCGCACTTTTAGATTTTTCAGAAAGTGAAGAACGCCTGATTCTAGAAGAAAAAGCTGCCTTTGAGAAAATGCAACGTACGGCAAAACAATTACATGAAAGCCGTTGCCAAGCTGCAGAGAAATTAGCACAACAGGTTACACATTCTATCAAAGGGCTTGCAATGGAAAATGCCGAGTTTTTCATTGAAGTGAATTCGGATTTAACTAAAGTGGCGGCAAATGGGGCAGATAATATCGTCTTTGCTTTACGCAGTAATCTAGGCCAGCAGGCACAACCGCTAGCAAAAGTGGCATCAGGTGGTGAGCTTTCTCGTATTTCATTAGCGATCCAAGTCTTAACGTCCGATCAATCAGCGATTCCAACGTTAATTTTTGATGAAGTTGATGTTGGCATTAGCGGTAAAACGGCGAGTGTAGTGGGTAAATTATTACGTCAATTAGGCGATAAATGCCAAGTGCTTTGTGTGACTCATTTACCACAAGTAGCATGTCATGGACATCATCAATTTAATGTTGAGAAATTTACCGTTGATGATAAAACAGAAACTAAAATGACCGCACTTTCTCAAGAAGAGAGAGTTCCAGCTCTTGCAAGATTACTGGGTGGCAGTGAAATTACAGAACTAGCCTTGGCAAATGCGCAAGAAATGTTGGATTTAGTGAAGTAAAATCAGGTAAATAAATGGGCGCTTGTCGCCCATTTAATGCATTAATGAGCTGAATTTTGTCGTAAAGCTTAGATTTTTCTTGTCACACTTTAAAAATACTTGATAGGAATGCTTGCTTATTAGTCAAAAAAGCGTATTAT
>CAUGKJ010000189.1 GCA_959600045.1 uncultured Haemophilus sp. | reverse complement strand
TTCTGCTGTTGTGGGTGACTTAGGTGTTAAATTCAGTCCTGAAGGTATTGCGTCTATTACTCGTAAAATTCCTCATGTGTTAATGAGTTCTCATAAACTTCAAGTGAAAAATGCGGAAGGTAAATGGACTGAATTAACAGGCGATGAACGTAAAAAAGCGCTTGATACTTTAAAGTCAATGAAGAGTATTTCACTTGATGATCATGATGCAAAAACAGACATGCTTATTTCAAAATATAAAAGTGAAAAAGATCGTTTAGCACAAGAAATTGTTGGCGTCATCACCGGTTCTGCAATGCCGGGTGGTTCAGCAAATCGTATCCCAAATAAAGCAGGCTCAAATCCAGAAGGTTCTATTGCAACGCGTTTTATTGCAGAAACAATGTATAACGAACTCAAAACAGTGGATTTAACCATTCAAAATGCAGGCGGTGTTCGTGCGGATATTTTACCAGGCAATGTAACCTTTAATGATGCTTATACTTTCTTACCTTTCGGGAATACGTTATATACCTATAAAATGGAAGGTTCGTTAGTGAAACAAGTGCTTGAAGATGCGATGCAATTTGCTTTAGTTGATGGTTCTACAGGGGCATTCCCTTATGGCGCGGGCATTCGTTACGAAGCGAATGAAATACCAAATGCGGAAGGTAAACGTTTAGTCAGCGTGGAAGTATTGAATAAACAAACCCAACAATGGGAACCAATTGATGATAATAAACGTTATCTCGTTGGTACTAATGCTTATGTAGCTAGCGGTAAAGATGGTTACAAAACTTTTGGTAAATTATTTAACGATCCGAAATATGAAGGCGTTGATACTTACTTGCCTGATGCGGAAAGTTTCATTAAATTTATGAAAAAACATCCGCACTTTGAGGCTTACACTTCATCAAATGTGAAATTTAATGCTTCTAGTGATGCGTTACCTAAAAAATAAAAGCTAAAATATATTGAAAATAGCGCGTATTTAACACTCGATTTTATACCTCAGGCAAACCCACTTTATAGACCATCTGGTAAAGGTGGGTTTATTTTTTGTCGTTTTATCTCTTTCTATTACATTTCACTTTAGATTGCCATTCAAGCAGTCAGTTTCGTAGAGTTTTTACCATTACCTCATATTAATAAAGTCTGAATTATAAAAAGCGTAAAAAAGCCCATAGCACAAGGGCATTTTCTTGATATTTTGTGCTTGAAACCGTGCAAATTCACTTAGCTAAAATCTATGCAAATACAAATGCTGCTGTATGTGCTACGCGAGATGCGGCTCGTGCAGCCACAGAAGGTGATGCAGATGCATTAGCTAAATTATTAGCTGCCCGAATTCTCGCGAGCGAAAACGCTATTGCTCTTGCTCAAATTGGTATGCGTATTGGCGGTGGCAAGGCTTATAACAAAATGGGACCAATGGAACGCTATTTACGCGATGCATTAGCAAGCCAAGTGATGGCGCCAAGTGTCGATGTGCTAAATATTTGGTTAGGTAAAGCCATTACAGGTCAACAAATTCCATAAAGTGCGGTGAAAAATGAGTGAGAAATTAAAAATTGGGGCGGTAATCTACGCCCCACAAGTGACAGTTATTTGGGGAATTATTGCAGACTTTTTCGAAAAAGAAGGATTCCCTATTGAGCCAGTGTATTTCAAAGACTACAAAGGACAAGTTGATGCGTTACTCAATAATGAAATTGATGTAGCGTGGAACTCTCCCCTAGCTTGGTTAGATGGTTACTTGCGTAGTGGCGGTAAAACTTTAAATGGTGCCATGCGTGATACCGACCAAGATCGTCAAAGCTATTTAGTTGTTAATGATCCAACTATCCAATCGATTGAAGATTTAAAAAATAAAACTATTGCTTTTGGTGCAATTGATTCCCCCCAAGCGCGGTTAATTCCTATCGAGTTTTTACATCAACATGGCTTGGAATTTGGTCAAGATTATGTAGAAAAACGCTTTGATGTGGGTGTTGGTTTACACGGTGATCATGTAGGCGGTGAATTAGATGCAGCCAATGCATTAAAAGATCGTCAAGTCTCGGCAACATGGATGTTAGATTTCAACTTTGAACGTTGGACAAAAGATGGCACACTCGATCCAGCAACAGTTCAAGTACTTGCAAAAACACCATCATTTGACCATTGTATTTTCAGTGGGCGCGTGGGATTAGATGAAACCAAATTCAATGCATTCACCGAAACCTTGTTCAAAATGGATTACAACAATCCAGAACATAAAGAAATGATGGATTTGGAAGGATTAAAACGTTGGGTTGCGGGTAGAACAAAAGGTTTTGCTCAATTACAAGCAGCCAATGAATATTTAAAATTCTTGTAATATCAATATGTCATGATGGGCGTGTAATAAACGCCCATCATTGTGGATTTTCTATGAAACCTTTCACAACTTCCCTTTTAGGCTCAATGCCTCGTAGCCAAGCACTTTTGATGGCACGTAAAAAGCACGCACTCGGCAAAATAACCACTACAGAGCTTGAGCAAATCGTTGTTCAAGAAACGAAACAAATTGTCGTACTTCAACAACGCACTGGCATTGATATCATCACTAGCGGTGAATTACTTCGCGACAATTACCTTTCTTTTATTGCACAAAAAATTCAAGGTGCGACCTTAATGAGCATGAGTGAAATGCTCGATCACATTAAAGAAAAGCAAGTTTTTGAATCGATGCTAGAAACCTTGGATGTTCCCGCACTTTCCATAAAAAATGCTATTTGCGTGGGAAAAATCAGCTACAAACAATCTTTAGTAGCAGATGAAATGTTGCTACTGAAAAATCTAACCAAGCAACCAATTAAAGCAACCTTGCCTGGGCCTTACTTAATGGCTCGCTCCATGTGGCTTTCGCCTGTGTCAGGGCTATATTATTCATCAAAAGAAGAAATGGCGAAGGATGTTGTTGCTATCTTAAAACAAGAAATTGATCATTTATGTGAACTAGGGGTAAGTGTAGTTCAATTTGATGAGCCTG
>CAUGKJ010000188.1 GCA_959600045.1 uncultured Haemophilus sp. | reverse complement strand
GCTGAATTTTTCCGACTTTTTTCTGAACATCATATCCAAAAGAGTTATCTTGCACTCAGCAATCAAAAGCCAAAAAAGAAGCAAGGATTGATTGTCGGCGATATGCAAAAGGCTCGTAATGGGGCTTGGAAACTTTGCCAATCAAAAGAAAATCCCGCAATTACGCGTTTTGAAAGTGTAAGTTGTGAGCCTAATTTACGATTATTTATCTTAAAGCCACAAACAGGTAAAACCCATCAATTGCGTGTGGCGATGAAAAGCTTAGGGAGTCCGATTTTAGGCGATACGCTTTATGGTAAAAACACTGAAAATATTGACCGCACTTATTTGCACGCTGCAAGATTGCAATTTGAATTTAAAGGTCAGGCATTTGATGTATTTACTCTTCCTAAAGAAGGGGAGTGGTGGCATCGTGAGAACGTTCAATCTCAGATTCAAAAATTTGGCTCAGCAAATGCTGAGCCAAAGAAATAAACGTGATTGATTATTTCGCTAATCCGATACCCGTATAGCCACGTTCACGCATAGTAGCTTCTTTTGATTTACGAATTAAGGTCTCAATTGTCATACCTTGTACGAGAATGGAGAATGCCACTACCGCATATGTCATACCTAAGATAAGATCACGAACATCCATTTCTAATCCTTCAATATAAAATTGGCCACTTGGAATAGAAAGCGCCATAGCGAGCGCTAATCCACCTCGTAATGCGCCCCAAGTGAGTACTTTCATGGTGTAAGGGTTGTATTTACGGTAGCGTTTCATGACTTGGAATGGTAACCAAACACTTGCATAGCGACAGATTAAGCAAACCGGAATAGCGAGGAAAATTAAGATTAAAGCTTGCCAAGACACATGAATCAATAAAATCGCTAAGCCTATTAATATGAAAAGTAAGGAGTTGAGGAAGTGATCGATCATTTCCCAAAAGTGATCTAAATATCGTTGGCTTTGTTGAGAAAATCCTGTGTATCTTGTCCAGTTACCAATTAAAATCCCCGCGACAACCATCGCTAATGCACCTGATACATGTAAGAGATTAGCAAGCATAAAGCCCGCAGTGGGTACGATTAAGGTCAAAAGAATTTCTAACGAACCATCATCGGTAGCTGAAATCAGATAATGGGCGAAGAGACCTAAAACCAATCCAAATGCAATCCCGCCTAAAGCTTCTTTAAAAAATAAATGGAGAATGCCGCTTGCTGTCGGTTCATGACCGCCAAATGCGACAGCAAAAACCGTGGTAAAAATTACCAAGCCAATCCCATCATTAAAAAGTGATTCGCCTTCCACTTGCATAGATAAGCGTTTTGGTGCTTTTAAGTTTTTGATAATGGCAAGTACGGCAATCGGGTCATCAGGCGAGATGAGTGCACCAAATAAGATGCAGTAAATTAAATCAATATGCCAGCCGAAAAGTAAGGCAACACCATAAAGTAGAAAACCAATGAAAAAGGTGGAGGCAAGCGTAGAGAATAGAGCAAAAATGGTAATTTCCCATTTTTGATTGTTTAAGACTGGAAGCTTAATGCCCAAGGCGCCGGCAAAGAGCAAAAAGCCTAAAATCCCGTTCAATAAGAAATCTTTAAAATCAATGCGTTCGATGACGCGTGTTGCAATGTCATCCAAATTAAACCAGCCGAAATATCCCAATAACACTAGGAAAAGCGAGCCCGCCATGGAGGTGGCTGTGATGGCAATAGTATATTGGATATTATCGTTCAGTTTACGTGTGATAAAACTGATAAGAATGGCTATTGTGGTGAGAAAACACAAGTAAGTATAAATATTCATAAAATGATCCGAGTAAAGTAATAAAAGCGCCGCCAGTATAAGCAAGTTAGTTTTATTTATAAAGTGCGTTTTTAGGAAAAATTTTAATGAGAACGAAGGGTAAAATTCATTTGATTGCAACTGAAGCGTAATCACATTAATAGGCGTAACTTCTCCCATTACAGAGGAAAAGTGCGGTTAAGATTTCAATTATTTTGTATAATAGACCCAATTTTTCACATTAGGAACAAAAATGAAATTTATCTCTTTTAATATTAATGGTTTACGTGCCCGTCCTCATCAACTTGAAGCAATTATTGAAAAATACCAACCGGATGTGATTGGTTTACAAGAAATCAAAGTAGCAGATGAGGACTTTCCTTATGCAATTACTGAAAATCTGGGCTATCACGTTTTTCATCACGGGCAAAAAGGCCACTATGGTGGAGCCTTATTAACTAAACAAGAGCCAAAAGCGGTACGTCGTGGTTTTTCAACAGACAATGAAGATGCGCAAAAACGCATTATTATGGCTGATTTAGAAACGCCATTTGGTTTGTTAACGGTAATTAATGGCTATTTTCCACAAGGCGAAAGCCGTGCTCATGAAACCAAGTTTCCGGCAAAAGAAAAATTTTATGCGGATCTTCAACGCTATTTAGAACAAGATCATGATAAAGCTAATCCAGTTTTAATTATGGGGGATATGAATATTAGCCCAAGCGATTTAGATATTGGCATTGGCGATGAAAATCGTAAACGTTGGTTGCGTACTGGCAAATGTTCATTCTTACCCGAAGAGCGTGAATGGTATCAACGCTTATACGATTATGGTTTAGAAGATACGTTCCGTAAATTAAACCCAACAGTCAATGACAAATTCTCGTGGTTTGATTATCGCTCAAAAGGTTTCGATGATAACCGTGGATTACGTATCGATCATATTTTAGTGAACCGTCAATTAGCAGAGCGTTGCGTTGATGTTGGCATTGCATTGGATATTCGTGCAATGGAAAAACCGTCAGATCATGCACCAATTTGGGCTGAGTTTAAATAGGAAAGCAACATGGATATGGCAAATTGGCAGAATTATCGTTCTCAAGTGAATGGTATGCCTGCCGTGTTTACCGCAAATATTGAAGATTTGGATGTTTATCATGGTAAGCATCTTAGTAAAGTTGTGCAATTTACCGTGCCTTATCAGGGAGATGAGGACGGTTTGCC
>CAUGKJ010000187.1 GCA_959600045.1 uncultured Haemophilus sp. | reverse complement strand
AAATAAAAATTGTGCGTAGCCTATCATAAAGTCCTATGAAAAACTATGCTATAATCAACCGCACTTAACTAGAAGAAGGAAAATACTATGGATGCATTAACCCTTTTAACACAACGCAAATCGAATAAAAAATTAACTGCACCCGCACCAAGCCAAGTGCAATTAGAACAAATGTTTCAAGCCGCTTTACATGCACCTGATCATGGTAAACTTGAGCCTTATCATTTTGTGGTAATCCAAGGCACAGGTTTAAGTAAATTGGAAAGCTTGCTCAAAGCGGCGGTGACTGAATTTGATTTAGGTGAAGAACGATTAAAAAAAGCAGAAAATTTTGCACGCCGTGCGCCGATGGTCATTGCGGTGATTGCTAAAATTAATCATGAAGTGAAAAAAGTACCAGGTTGGGAACAAATGCTTACTGCAGGTGCAGCAACTTATGCGATTCAACTTGCGGGCAATGCATTGGGTTTTGAAAGTTTTTGGGCAACTGGTCCTCTAGTTGAGGGACATGAATTACGTGAAGCATTTGGTTGTGACAAAAATGATAAGATCGTTGCCTTATTACAAATTGGTACCGCAGCTGAAAAATTAGAAAGAGACTGTAAACCAAAAGATTTATCACGTTTTGTGAGCCATCTATAAAGATCAAAAAAGGCGGAGATTTCCGCCTTTTCTATTCATGTTATTCAAACTCGCCTTCTAATCCACTTCGGATTTTATTTTCAAACGCTGTATAGTCCACTAAAAATGCATCGTGACCATAATCCGATGGGAATTCGTAAAATCTTAAATCCACGCCTGCTTGCTCTAAAAGCTGTTTACTTTTATGCAAATCAATGGATTTAAATAGTTGATCCGTTGTCACTGAAACCAATGTATAGCAGGCTTTGATTCGAGATAAGGCTTCTTTGACATCCGTATACCCTACGCTAGGATCATACAGATCGAGAGCACGCAATAAATGCAAATAGGTGTTAGCATCAAAACGCTCTAAGAATTTTTTACCTTGATAACTCAAATAGGATTCCACTTGGAAGTGATCACCCCAAAATTGTCCTTCAGATTTAGTCGCTCGTCCAAATGCCTTGGCTAGCTGTACATCGGTCCGATAGGTTAACATTCCCAACATACGAGCAATAGAAAGACCTTGATTAGGCGGTGTCCCTTCATAATAATCGCCATTATTAAAATTCGGATCATTAATGACTGCCTGACGCATCACATGATTAAATCCAATAGCTTCCGCACTGAAGAAAATCGAAGAGCAAAGATTCACAATATTATCCATAAAATCCGGATAATCAATTGCCCATTGTGTAGCTTGCATACCGCCAAAAGAGCCGCCCACTATCGCTTTTAGATGTGTTATACCGAGATAGTCAAGTAACGCTTTTTGTACTTTGATAATATCTTGAACAATAATATTGGGGAACTGACTACCATAAGGTTTTCCCGTAGTGGGATTAATCGAGCTTGGTCCCGTTGTTCCTTTACAACCGCCTAATACATTTGAACAAATGAAAAAATATTTAGATGTATCAAATGCGAGGCCATCCCCCATAAAATTTTGCCACCAACCATCTTTATTCGGTTCATCAAAATAAGGTTCTGCATCTCCCGTTAAGGCATGACAAATCAATACAGCATTGCTTTTATCTGCATTTAAAGTCCCGTAAGTTTGATACGCGACATTGATAGGCGAAAGCTGCCCACCCAATGTTAATTGGAGAGGATTGTCTTGAAAAAGCACGACATTTTGCACAGCCATTAAAATGATAACCTTTTACGTTGATGATTTAACAATTATCAACAGCTCATGTTTTTTGTCAAGAAATTTTAGACGTTTAGACGTCTAAATATTTCCTTATCAATTTGGTAAACAAATTACACTTGAAATTATTTTGATTTTTCAGTATGTTAGCCATATGCAACTATCCAAAATGCGGTTAAAAATGACCGCACTTTCATGGCTCTCTCGCCTTCCGCTGAAAAAACTCCTCGGCTACGCTTTGGGGTTAGGTTTACTCGTCTTGATTGGTTGCTTCACCATTGATCGTGCTATTAGTTTCTATGTACAAGATCGCGTTTATGAAGACGTTGAAACGCTCCCACATCGCCACTATGCATTAGTATTGGGCACATCCAAATATGTCGCCAAAGGTAAAACCAACAAATATTACGACTACCGTTTAGAAGCATCAAAATACTTAATCGATCAAAATAAAGTTGATTATTTACTGCTAAGTGGCGATAACCGCACGCTTCAATATAACGAGCCTCGTACCATGTTTGTGGACCTTCGTAAAATGGGCGTGTCTGAAAGCGTCATGTTTAAAGATTTTGCAGGATTCCGCACCTTAGACTCTGTTGTGCGAGCAAATAAAGTTTTCCAAGTTCCCTCTTTTACGATCATCAGTCAAAAATTCCATTGTGAACGTGCTCTGCTTATTGCTAAACATTACGATATTGATGCCATTTGTTTTACCGCGAAACAGCCTGAAGTTTATTTTGGGACGCGTGTCCGCGAAATGTTTGCTCGCGTGAAAGCTGTATTAGACTTAATTATTGGGGTAAAACCCTACTTTCTTGGCACGCCAGAACCACTGCCAATGCCTACTGAATAGTTAACTATTCTGTAATTTTTACCCTGTTTAATCAAAAAAGATCTAAATAAAAAGATTTTTATACGATTTTTATCATATTTATTTGACAATTTTTACTTAAATCGCTATTTCTAATAGCCATCATAAAACACAACATCTTACTTTTTTATTTTAGAGGATTATCTTATGTCTCATTTATCGGTAGCAAAATTTGGTGGTACATCCGTCGCAAACTATTCCGCGATGCAAGCTTGTGCCAAAATTGTCATTGCAGATCCTAATACTCGCGTTGTCGTGCTTTCTGCATCAGCAGGTGTAACAAACTTATTAGTTGCCTTAGCCAATGGTGTCGAAGCAGAAGAGCGCGCAAAATTAATTGGTGAAGTCCGCCAAATTCAAGA
>CAUGKJ010000186.1 GCA_959600045.1 uncultured Haemophilus sp. | reverse complement strand
TGAATTACGTAACCGCGATCGCGAGCGTAAATTAATGAAAAAGATTGAATACACATTGAAAAAATTGGACACCGATGATTTCGGCTACTGCGATTCTTGTGGGGAAGAAATTGGCATTCGTCGCTTAGAAGCACGTCCTACTGCTGATCTTTGTATCGATTGTAAAACCCTTGCTGAAATTCGTGAAAAACAAGTCGCCGGTTAATTGATTCAAATAACCCAACGAAAAAGTGCGGTCAAAAACAACCGCACTTTTCGTGTTTTTATCAAATGCGCATTTAACATAGAGAATGGAGTAAATTATTCTTACTTATATAAAAAATTTATTTGGTAAAAAAACTAAAAAAGAAACTGAAACCAATATAAATTCGCCCGTCCCCAAAACGGCGCCAAAAACTGAAAAACCAAACGTTTCAAAAACAGAGCGTTCACAACCAAAGATCGCCCCGTCCTCTTCTCACCACAAAAAAACGAACACCCAAGCGCATCGTCACGACAAACATATCGTTAAAGCCTCTCATTTTGGTATTAACCCACGTATGTTTAGCCGTAATGCCATTACTGTGGTAGAAAAATTGCAACGTCAAGGTTATGACGCCTATATCGTTGGTGGTTGTTTGCGTGATTTATTGTTGGGTAAGCATCCAAAAGATTTTGATGTAGCAACGAATGCGCGTCCCGACCAAATTCAAGCGGTATTCCAACGTCAATGTCGTTTAGTTGGTCGTCGTTTCCGCCTTGCACATATTATGTTTGGACGTGATGTAATCGAAGTGGCCACATTCCATGCTCGCAGCGAAAATCAAGCGAAACAAAGCGATGAAGGGATGTTACTACGTGATAACGTGTATGGCACCATTGAACAAGATGCGGAACGCCGTGACTTCACCGTAAACGCCCTTTACTACAATCCGCAAGATAATACGTTGCGTGATTATTTCAACGGAATTGATGATCTGAAAAACGGAAAATTACGTCTGATTGGCGACCCAGTGACTCGTTATCAAGAAGATCCTGTGCGTATGCTACGCTCTGTGCGCTTTATGGCGAAATTGGATATGTTCTTAGAGAAACCAAGTGAACAGCCAATTCGTGAGCTTGCACCATTACTGAAAAATATTCCACCGGCGCGTTTATTCGATGAAAGCTTAAAGTTATTGCAGTCTGGCAATGGTGTAAAAACTTATAAATTACTTCGTCAATATGGCTTATTTGAACAGCTTTTCCCAAGCTTAACGCCTTATTTCACCGAAAAAGAAGACAGCCTTGCGGAGCGCATGATTTTAACTTCGTTAAATTCAACTGATGAACGTATTGCCGATAAATTACGTATTAATCCAGCCTTTTTATTTGCGGCATTCTTCTGGTATCCATTACGCGAAAAAGTAGATGTGCTGAAAAATGAAGGTGGCTTAAACAATCACGATGCCTATGCCCTTGCGGCAAATGAAGTGCTTGATCAATTATGCCGATCATTAGCCGCACCTCGTCGTCATACATCCGTTATTCGTGATATTTGGATGTTGCAATTACAATTACTTAAACGCACGGGTTCTCACCCTGCTCGCACGATGGAACATCAAAAATTCCGTGCAGCCTTTGATTTATTGGCGATGCGTGCTGAAGTGGAAGGCGGTGAAACCGTTGAGCTCGCAAAATGGTGGCATGAGTACCAACTCAGTAATCAAGAACAACGTCGCCAATTGGTTCAAGAGCAACAAAAATTGCATCCTGCACCGAAGAAAAAATATTACCGCAGACGTAAACCGAAGGCGGCTAACTAATGATTCAAGTGTATATCGCCCTTGGCAGCAATTTAAATACGCCTACAGAACAATTAAATTCGGCATTAGAGGCAATTTCTGCGCTACCTAATACCGAATTAAAATTGGTGAGCGGATTTTATCAAAGCAAACCATTAGGCCCGCAGGATCAACCGGATTATGTAAATGCAGTGGCGATGATCGAAACCACTCGCCCACCTTTAGCTTTACTCGATGAATTGCAACGTATCGAAAATGAACAAGGTCGCGTGCGTTTACGTCGTTGGGGTGAGCGTACACTGGATTTGGACATTCTGCTTTATGGTGATCAAATCATTCAAAATGAACGCTTAACCGTGCCTCATTATGATATGAAAAACCGCGAATTTGTGATTGTGCCGCTTAATGATATCGCACAAGATTTGGTTTTACCGGAAGGCGAAAAAGTCGCTGATTTGGTGAAAGCCTTTGAAAATCATCAAATGCATAAAATCAAAAATAGCGAGAAAATTAACCGCACTTAACTCAAAACAAAAGGGCTGATATTTACTATCAGCCCTTCTTTTTTACCTATCAAGCTAGGCGGCAACGGAAACAAAGATTTCTGTGCCGATAATCACACAAATAAAACCGACTAACATTGGGACAGACATACGTTTTACGATTTCAAATGGTGAGATGTTTCCCATACCGGATACCGCTACAACCACGCCAGAAACCGGTGATAAACCACGACCTAAGTTAGAGGCTTGTAACATTGGAATGGTTAAGAACGCTGGGTTGACGCCCATTTGAGCGGCTAATTTTGGAATTAATTCTGCAAAAGCATAGAACGCCGCGTTACCTGAACCAGTCGCCATCGTTGCTAAAATGGTAATCACTGCAAGCACTAACATCATAACGGATGCGGAACGGCCGAAAGATTGTGCAGAGTCGATTAAATTAGTGATAAAGCCGATTGTACTTAAACTTTGTGCAAATACACCCGCTGCTACTAAAAGCATCACCACGCCCGCAAAGGCATCGGCCATACCACGATATGCCACCACGAGATTATCGAAGGTTTGTTTTGCGTTAAAGCTACGTAAGAAATCCACTACCGCAGTAATGATAAAGCAAAGCACCATCACGGTAACAATGTGTAAATTTGGTAAGCCCCATTTACCATCAAAAATCAATACGCCAATAATGGGTAATAATGGCAAAATCGCATAGTAGTTTGGTGCAGTGGTTTTAATTTCATCTGCATTCAAACGTT
>CAUGKJ010000185.1 GCA_959600045.1 uncultured Haemophilus sp. | reverse complement strand
TTCTTGAAAAAAGCCGGCTTGCTCGTAAAACCAAAATGGGCATGGCATGATGAAGGGGTAGCCAAAATTCGTCGATTGATGATTCCTGCCTTGTTCGGGGTTTCCGTAAGTCAAATCAACTTGCTACTTGATACGGTCATTGCCAGTTTCTTAATGACGGGATCTATTAGTTGGCTTTATTATTCTGATCGTTTATTAGAGTTTCCACTTGGGCTATTTGGTATCGCAATTTCCACCGTGATTTTACCGACACTTGCTCGCCATCATGTGAATCGCGAAGATAATTCTTCCCAAAGTGCGGTTGATTTTCGCAACACCATGGACTGGGGCGTACGAATGATTTTATTACTCGGTGTGCCTGCCGCGATTGGTATTGCCGTGTTAGCCCAGCCGATGTTACTGGTATTGTTTATGCGTGGCAGTTTTACCTTAACCGATGTGCATGCAGCCTCTTATTCTTTATGGGCATTCAATGCCGGTTTACTTAGCTTTATGCTGATTAAGATCTTGGCTAATGGCTATTACGCACGCCAAGACACTAAAACGCCCGTGAAAATCGGGATTATCGCCATGGTGAGCAATATGGGCTTTAACGTATTGGCGATTCCATTTAGTTATGTGGGTTTAGCGATTGCTTCTGCCATGTCAGCAACCTTAAATGCTTATTTGCTTTATCGTGGTTTAGCTAAAGAGGATGTATACCATTTTTCACGTAAAAGTGCGGTCTTTTTTCTGAAAGTTTTAGGCGCCGCCTTAGCCATGGGTGGTTTGGTTTGGTATAACTGCCCGTCGATTCAAGAATGGGCAGCCATGACATTTTTAATGCGTATCTATTGGTTGGTTTGGTTAATTGGACTGGCTGCGGTGGTTTATTTAGGCGTATTGGTGCTCTTGGGTGTTCGTAAACACCATTTACTGACAAAACATTAAGTTACCGCTATAATGCACCGATTATTTTTCGTTTTTTGGAATAAGATGTAATGCAATTAATTCGTGGGCTTCATAATTCACAGCCATATTTGTCAGGGTGCGCATTAACCATTGGCAATTTTGATGGCGTGCATTTGGGGCATCAGGCGATTTTGCGTCATCTTCGTCAGAAAGCGAATGCGTTGAATTTACCCATGGCGGTGATGCTTTTCGAGCCGCAACCGCGCGAATATTTTATGGGCGACAAAGCCCCTGCGCGTTTAATGCGATTAAGAGATAAATTGCATTATTTGGCTCAGGCGGGTGTGGATGTGGTGATCGTCGCGAAATTTGACCGCACTTTCGCTAATCTTCCTGCCGAACAATTCATTGAAGATTGGCTTGTACGCAAATTAAATGTGAAGTTTCTCAGTATCGGAGATGATTTCAGATTTGGTGCGAAACGTTTAGGCAATTTTGCGATGTTGCAACAAGCTGGAAAACAGTTTGGTTTTGAAGTTGAAGACAGCCGCACCTTCTGTTTAGACGAGTTACGTATTAGTAGCACCGCTATCCGTGAAGCGCTGGCTAAAGATGATTTACAGCATGCGGAAAATTTACTCGGTAAGCCTTATCGTATTTTTGGACGAGTGATACACGGCAATAAATTAGGGCGAACCATTGGTTTTCCTACCGCGAATGTTCGCTTACATCGCCAAGTAAACCCTGTAAAAGGGGTTTATGCGGTGAAAGTGCGGTTAAAATCGGGCGAGATTTTTAACGGCGTTGCCAACATGGGAAAACGCCCAACGATTAACGGTACGATGCAATTATTAGAAGTCCATTTATTTGATTTTTCTCAGAATATTTATGGTCAAATGGTTGAGGTAGAATTCTGCCATAAGATTCGAGATGAGATAAAGTTTCCGTCTTTTGAGGCGTTGAAAGCTCAAATTGAACAAGACGTAAAAACAGCGAAAGCATTTTTTGCAAAATAGAATTATATTGAAATATAAAATTGGAAAATAACATGACAGTTGATTACAAAAACACGTTAAATTTACCTGAAACAGGTTTCCCAATGCGTGGCGATCTAGCCAAACGCGAACCTGTAATGTTAAAAAATTGGTATGACAAACAGTTGTATCAAAAAATCCGCCAAGCGACGAAAGGTAAAAAATCCTTTATTTTGCATGATGGCCCTCCGTATGCGAACGGCAATATTCATATCGGTCACGCCGTTAATAAAATTCTGAAAGATATTATTGTTAAATCCAAAACCGCATTAGGTTTTGATTCGCCTTATATCCCGGGTTGGGACTGCCATGGCTTGCCAATTGAATTGAAAGTAGAAGGTTTAGTAGGCAAACCAAACGAGAAAATTACAGCAGCTGAATTCCGTCAAAAATGTCGTGAATATGCCGCGGAACAAGTAGAAGGTCAGAAAAAAGATTTTATCCGTTTAGGCGTGTTAGGCGATTGGGATAATCCTTATTTAACAATGAACTTCAACACCGAAGCAAACATCATCCGTACACTTGGTAAAGTGATTGCGAATGGTCACTTATACAAAGGTTCAAAACCGGTGCACTGGTGTTTGGATTGTGGCTCTTCTTTAGCAGAAGCAGAAGTGGAATACGAAGACAAAGTTTCTCCGTCTATCTATGTGCGCTTCCCTGCAGTAAATGTAGCCGAAATTGAAGAGAAATTTAACGCAGTAGGCAAAGGCCATGGCAAATTATCTGCGGTGATTTGGACCACTACACCTTGGACTATGCCATCTAACCGTGCGATTGCAGTAAATGCAGACTTAAAATACAACTTAGTACAACTTGGCGATGAGCGTGTGATTTTAGCTGCTGAATTAGTTGAGTCTGTTGCGAAAGCTGTGGGCGTAGAACACGTTGAAGTGTTAGGTTCAGTAAAAGGTCAAGCGCTTGAGTTAGTACGCTTTAACCATCCGTTCTATGATTTCACTGTACCAGTAATTTTAGGTGATCACGTGACCACTGATGGCGGTACAGGTTTAGTTCACACCGCACCAGACCACGGTTTAGACGACTTTATTGTAGGACAAAAATATAATTTACCAATGGCGGGTCTTGTATCGAA
>CAUGKJ010000184.1 GCA_959600045.1 uncultured Haemophilus sp. | reverse complement strand
TGATCTGCTAATACTTGATTAATGGCTTGAATATCAGCGGGATCAATTTGTACTGAATAAATAGGCTTGGCGTTTTTATCTAAAATCAAGGCGCCACTAAATGCCACAATGATGTTGTAATTTTCAATGAGTTTCGCATAAGGCCAAATACCAAGCGGCGAACGCGCAGAGATTGGTGTAAATGGAATACCTTGTTTTGTAATGCATTGAATTGCATCTAAGGTTTTAGGCGAAATTCGATGATCCGACGTTAATAAGGTACCATCAAAATCACTGAATACGGCTTTATACATAATTGCTCCAAATTGTTATTATTTTTCTGAAAGGTAAGGATCGGCAAAGCCTAAACCTTGCATAATTTCAGTTTCTAAACTTTCCATTTCTTCAGCTTCATCATCGTCAATGTGATCGTACCCCAACAAATGTAAGCTGCCATGCACAATCATATGCGCCCAATGTGCCATTAAAGGCTTTTCTTGCTCGATAGCTTCACGCTCCACCACTTGACGACAAATCACTAAATCGCCCAACAGCGGTAATTCCACTTCATCAGGGCATTCAAAAGGGAAAGACAACACATTGGTTGGACGATCTTTTCCACGATAAGTCAAATTTAAATCATGACTTTCTGCTTCATCAACAATGCGCACGGTCATTTCCACATTATCACTTTCTGGTTGCACTGCGGCGGTTGCCCATTGCAGAATTTGCGCTTCTGATGGCAAGCCTTCAGTATTTTCGCTCGCCAATTGCAGATCAATAATCATATTGCCCATGTTATTCTCCTAAATTCGTTTCATTTTCTGACCGCACTTTTTGCTCACGTTCAGCTCGACGCTGCGCGGCGATTTCTTGACGGCGGATTTCATCTTGGGCTTCCCATTCTTCGTAAGCTTGCACCACTTTTGCCACCACAGGATGTCGTACAATATCTTTACTTTCAAAGTAGTTAAAGCTTAATTCCGATACTTTACTTAACACTTCCATGGCGTGACGTAAACCCGATTTGGTGCTGCGCGGTAAATCGATTTGGGTTACATCCCCTGTAATCACGGCTTTAGAATTAAAACCAATACGGGTTAAAAACATTTTCATTTGTTCGACCGTCGTATTTTGGCTTTCATCTAGAATGATAAAGCTATCATTAAGTGTTCGCCCACGCATATAAGCTAATGGCGCGATTTCAATCACATTACGCTCCATCAATTTTTGTACGCGTTCAAAGCCAAGCATTTCAAATAACGCATCATAAAGCGGTCGTAAATAAGGTTCAATTTTCTGTCCTAAATCACCCGGCAGGAAACCGAGTTTTTCGCCAGCCTCTACGGCAGGGCGAGTCAGCAAAATGCGACGAATTTCTTGACGTTCTAATGCTTCAACTGCCGCTGCTACAGCTAAAAAGGTTTTACCCGTTCCAGCAGGCCCAATTCCAAAACTAATATCGTGCGTAAGAATATTGTGTAAATACTGAATTTGATTTTCACCACGCGGTTTAATCAAACCACGCTTAGTTTTAATTGTGGTGCTATAGACCTGATTTTCACTACGTAGCTCACTTCCCGCTTGAGATAACATTCTGCTCTCTTGCAAGGCAATATGCACATCTTCCAAATCAAGTTCTTTCACTTTCCCTTTAATTGGTGCAGTCTCTACATATAATGTTTGGATTAATTTTGCCGCACGCTCAATTAATTGTTCATGGTGAGATTTTGGATTTTCATCATTTGATTTCACAGTGAAAGTGAAATTATTGCGGGAAATATTGAGGTTGAATTCTTTTTCAATCAGTTTGATATTTTCATCAAATGCTCCGCAAAGCGATTGCAGACGATCATTTTCTTGAGGTTCTAAGGTAAAAGTTGTCATTAAATTTCATTTTAGAATTGTGAATACTGTCTCCATTTTAGCCTAATTACGATGAATGTAAAACGGGCTTCACCAACTGATGAAGCCCGATAACCAAATTAAGGCAATTCCGGGAAAAGCATCTTAATCACATTCATTGTCAATCGTCGAGATTGTCCACTAAATGGGAAAATATGCATCATCATCATAGGATTAAAGTTTGCTTCAATTACACCCCACGAACGTAAACTCGGTTCAGCCGGCTTTTTCAAATCAGGAATAATCAAATCCACGCCACACACTGCCGCCCCCATTGCTTTGCTAATCCCGACCGCAATTTCTTTGTAACTGGCATGCATTTCATCCGTCATATCAATAGAATCACCGCCTGTACTAATATTGGAATTCGCACGTAATTGGACAAGTTGATCTTTCGCTGGAATAGAATCCAGGGTTAAGCCTTGTTCCTTAAGCTGCAACTGCTCAATATCCCCTAATGCAATTTTTTTCAATGGTGTACGACTACCATCGCCCCGTAAAGGATGATCATTTTTAACCGCAACTAATTCAGCAACGGTATGTACACCATCTCCAATGACATTTGCTGGAACACGTAATAAGACAGCTAACGTTTGATCGCCTAACACAAAGAAACGGTATTCGGTGCCAAGTAGATAATCTTCAACCATGATCTCTTTATCTTCACGGAAAGCAATTTCTACTGCTTTTGCAAAATCATCTCTATCCGTTACACCTTGTTGGAAAATACTGATCCCTAAACCAAAATTCGTTGATTTTGGCTTAATCACGACAGCTCGATTTTCAAAAAGTGGGAAATTTTCGACCGCACTTTTCACATCGGTAAACTCGATGCTTTGCGGTACATTAAATCCGGCTTTCGCTAACACTTTCTTCGTCACCACTTTATTTTCCATGATGAGTGGGGAAATATAGCTATCATGAGAAGTCATATTACCATTTTTCACATATTCCAAATGGTCGCCAAATTGAAGACTGATAAATTGATCGCGTTCATCTAAAATCTCAATCTTTAATCCTTTTTGAATTGCATCAAACAATAACGCCTGTGTGGACAGTTCCATATTATCAAACGCACTTAATGCATAAAAACGTTCAAAGGCCTTTGCTTTATTGGATTGCGCGATATCAGCCCCTAATTGTTGATAACTACCGACCTGTTC
>CAUGKJ010000183.1 GCA_959600045.1 uncultured Haemophilus sp. | reverse complement strand
GTAATTCTTGGCGAGTATTTTCTGCCTCATCACGATAATGACGAATTAAATTAGAGAACTGTTGCACTTTCAACCACTCAAAGAAGGCATTACATTCTTGCGTGATGATATCTTGTGCTTGCTCTGATGCTTGCTCACGTTGAGAAAGATTGCGTTGGATAATATCTTGCAAATCATCCACGGTGTAATGATACACACTTTCTAATTCCGAGATGTTTTCATCAATATCACGAGGTACGGCGATATCAACCATTAAAGTCGGTCTAAATTGGCGTGCTTTCTCTGCAATTTCAGCCATCGCTTTAGTGATTAAAATAGTCGGACTGCCTGTAGAGCTGATGACAATATCGGCTTGATTTAGTGGTGTTTGCAATTCATCAAGCGAATACACATCAATCGGTGTATTAGACGCTAATTTTTCCACCAACTGCTCAGCACGAGATAAAGTGCGGTTAGCAATCATCAGTTTTTTTACACCGTGGCGTAATAAATGACGGCTCACCAATTCAATGGTTTCTCCTGCCCCAACAAGTAAAATTTGTAGTTCACGTAAAGATTCAAAAATCTGACGAGCCAAACTACAAGCTGCATAAGCCACCGATACGGCACTTTCACCAATATTAGTTTCAGTGCGCACACGTTTTGCCGTAGAAAAGGTTTTTTGGAACAAACGAGAAAGCGTGCTTGAAAGTGGAATATTCGCCGCTTGATAATAATCTTCACTGATTTGGAACGCTTGTTTCACCTGTCCTAAAATTTGCGGCTCGCCCAAAATTAATGAATCCAAACCACACGCCACGCGCATTAAATGATTTGCGGCTTGTTGATTTTGATGTGCGTAAATACTTTTATTTAATTCATCTACAGAAAGTTGATGAATGTTAGCAAACCAATTTATACAGTTCGTTTGCCATTGTTTACACTCTTGGGGTGAAATTTGACGATGATGAAGATAAATCTCTGTACGGTTACAGGTAGAAAGAATAACCGCACTTTCTGCCAAATCTTGTTGGTGAATTTGTTGTAAGGCAAGCTGCCGCTTTTCTTCAGAAAAAGCGACTTTCTCACGAACAGCGACAGAAGCTGTTTTATGATTAATGCCTAGAACAAGAAGGGTCATAAAAACCTAATAAAAACAACCGCACTTTTATGAATAGGCGGCTTAAGTAGAAAGTAAAAGTTTCGCTATTTTAATGAATTGTTGAGAATTGAGCAAATTTCAAGAGAAAAAACTCAAACAAATAACTAAAATGAGTTAAAAGTTATCTTTAGCTAAACGCCATTGTGTAAATTCGTCTAAATTTTTTGCTTGTAAAAACGGATTAATTTGTTTCTCTAATCCAATTGTTGTCGGCAAACTCGGTTTACCCTCTGCTCGATAACGTTCCACTAAAACACGTTGATTTTTGACCGCACTTTTATCCGCCAATACGGTTTCCGCAAAAGCTAAATTACCCAGCGTATATTCATGAGCCGGGCAAACCACAGTCTCATTCGGTAATTGGTTAAAACGCTGCATAGATTCAAACATTTGTGCAAAATCTCCCGTGAACACACGACCACAACCTGCAGAAAATAACGCATCACCGCAAAATAAACACCCATCCACCAAATAGCTAACATGCCCTGCCGTATGACCACCACTTGGTAAAACTTCAATATGATAATGTGCCGTATTAATCACGCCACTATCCACGATATTGGTTGCCCCTTTGTCTGCGCATTCTGTTGGACCGAAAACTGGCACATTGGGATAATATTGCTTAAACGTCTCGACACCTTGCACATGATCATCGTGATTATGGGTTAATAACACCGCTTCTACGTCTAACTTATTCGATTCTAAATACGGAATTAAACGGGTTATTTCTGGGATATCGCTCACAATTACGGGGAAATTTTCTCGTCTATAAAGCCAAATATAGTTATCATTGAGTGCAGGAATAGGAACTAACATAAATTACCTTATGAAAATAGGATTAACATTGAATTGGAAAGCCAAATGGCACAAACCACTTCTTTCACCTGAAAGTTGGCAAGCATTACCACAAGGTGAAGCCTATTGTAACGTATTAACACATTATTTTGCCCAATGGACACCAAAAATTTTAGGCTATCAAATTCTGAAAGTCGGTGCCTTAAGTGGCGAAATTGCCTTTGACTTGCCTTTACGCCATCAAATTGTGTTAGCCGAAAAAACAGCGCATTTTCCTACCGCACTTTTAAATGAAAGTGATAGCTTACTCCAAGCATCGCCATTAGCCTTGCCTTTTATTGAAAAAGAAATGGATGCCTGCTTATTGGCAAACACCTTAAATTTTGCGCAAGATCCTCACCAAATATTGCGTGAAGCTCATCGCGTTTTAAAGGATGACGGCTGGATGTTCATCACGTTATTTAATCCGATGAGTCCATTACTTTTCAAACCAAAGTTAGGTAACTTCAAATTCCGACAATATGCTACTTGGCGAGTCATTGACTGGTTATCGTTATTAAATTTTGATGTGATTGCAGAAGAAAGACTATCTATAAAACAAGAAAAGAGCACGCTCTGCTCTCCGCTCACAGTAATCGTTGCTCAAAAACGAACCTATCCATTAACACTGAATCCGGAGAAAGCGCGGTCAAAAATGCCGGCGTTTTTAGAGCCGGCAGGTGCATTTAAAGAAATAAGAACAGAATGATTATTCTGTGACTTCTTTGATTACTGCAGAAGATGCGTTATTGATCACTGACTCAACGCCTTTTTCTGCTGCAGCTTGAGAAGAATAATATTGGCTACGGCCAATTTCTTGGTGGTTAGCTGCTTTTAATACGAAATAAGGTTTATCATTTTTCGCTACGCGATATTCAAAGTTTTTCGCATCCACGCCATTTTTTTGCACTGAAGCAATACCGTTTTCAGCTGATGCTTTTGTTTTATAAAGTTCGCTAGTTAAAATAACTTGTCCGTTTGCTGCTTTTAAGTTGAACATAAATTGTCCGTCTTTAGCCACTTTTAATTCATAAAATCCTTGAGCCATAATGTCTCCCAATTGGTTGATTTGTTTATAATTT
>CAUGKJ010000182.1 GCA_959600045.1 uncultured Haemophilus sp. | reverse complement strand
ATAATTAACCCACCGCCAATAATCATCGGCAAACAAAGCGCTTGTCCACGAGTCATGATGCCTAAGAAAGATTCCACTTCAGGCTCACGGACATATTCAACGATAAAACGGAAAATCCCGTAACAAATCAGGAATAATCCAGCTACCGAACCTACAGGACGAGGCTTTTTAATAAAGACATTCAGAATAATAAACAGCACGAAACCTTCTAAGAACGCCTCATAAAGCTGTGAAGGATGGCGAGGCAACAACAATGGATCATTTGGGAAAATCATGGCCCAAGGCACATCCGTTTCTCGTCCCCAAAGTTCTAAATTGATGAAGTTACCAATTCGTCCCATCCCTAAGCCAAATGGAATCAAGGGTGCCACAAAATCTGCCGTTTGCCAGAAGCTTCTTTTTTGAGAATAAGAGGTCCAAATCATTGAGATAATCACCCCTATTAATCCACCATGGAATGACATTCCCCCTTCCCAAACACGAAATAAATACAGCGGGTCTTGCACAAAATGATCAAAATTATAGAAGAAGACATCCCCAATGCGACCACCTAAGAACACGCCCATAAAGCCATTAAAAAGTAACGTATCCACTTGATCGACGGTCCAACCACTATTTGGTTGATTGGCACGACGAACCGCTAGCCAACGAGCAAAAATGAAACCTAATAGATACATTAAGCCATACCAACGCAACCCTATATTGCTATCACCGAAAGTAAAAATAGTCGGATCAAAATGCGGAAGCATCAAAAATTCTGAATTCATAACATTCCTTATTTAATAAACATATCAACTGCGATCGCAATTAATAGCAAGGCAAAGCCTTTTTTCAAGGTTGGGACAGGGAGTTTGGAGGTTGCTGTTGCCCCTAGTTTAGAAGTGAAGAATGAAGTGCCCGTAATACCAAGCACGGCAGGCAAATAAACATACCCCAGAGAATAATCTGGCATGGTAGGATTTCCCCAACCACTCACCATAAAACTCAACATGCCTGATAAACCAAGAAGTGCCCCACAGAATGCAGAAGAACCAATGGCTTTTTTCATATCAATCCCGCGGGAATTTAAAAATGGCACGATAAAACCACCACCGCCAACGCCTGCTGCACTTGATGCCATCCCAATTAAAATACCACCGATAACAGATGCTTGTGTTGTTAAAGGTTTGGTTTTCCCTGTGTTTTTCTTAATAGAAATCACCATTTTTGCCGCTAAATATACGACTAAACAGGCAAAGATTTTGGCTGATACATCACGATTAAGTTTGCCAATAAACAAACCAGAGATAAAGACCGAGATCATCACCATCGGTGCCAATACTTTCACGGCACTCCAGACTATATTACCTAGTTTATGATGACGCTGTGCAGAAGAAAATCCAGTAATCACAATGGTTGCAAATGAAGTCCCTAATGCGGTGGACATCAGCAAGGGTTCAGGTACGCCTACCATCGGCAATAAATAAACCAAGGTAGGGACGATAATTAACCCACCACCAATGCCAAATAATCCAGCAAGAAAACCAACCACAGACCCGACAAGCAAACAAAGTAAAATAAAAGTGAGCATTATTGCCCCCTTGATTTATAAAATGAACGTTTTTGATATTTAGAAGAACCATTTTTACGCGCCGCATGATAAGGTTTATTTGTCTCATGCTCTTGCGAATTTTCAAGCAATGTTTTTTCGTTGCCAAACATCACTTGGGCAAACTCTTTCATCGCTTTGCGATAAACATCTTTCTTAAAGGACACAACCTGACGTACGGGATACCAAAAACTTACCCAACGCCAACCATCAAATTCCGGTGACTTTGTCGTGTTCATATTGATATTTTTTTCATCCCCCACTAATTGCAACAAAAACCAACGTTGTTTTTGCCCAATACACACGGGTTTGCTGTCATAACGCAGCAATCTTTTCGGCAGCTTATAACGCAACCAATGTTTAGATGCGTAAAGCACCTTCACATCTTTGGGTTGCAAACCAACCTCTTCATATAATTCACGATACATGGCTTGTTCGGCACTTTCATTATCGTTAATTCCACCTTGTGGGAATTGCCACGAATTCTGCCCGTATCGTTTAGCCCAAAGCACCTGCCCTTTGCGATTACAAATGACAATGCCTACATTTGGACGGTAGCCATCAAAATCGATCACTATCGTTCACCTTAAATTTTGTACAAAAATAATTTGCAGATTGTTTCATAAATTCGCTTTTTTATCAACCGAATGGGCATATTTACCCTATTGTGGATAACTCTGTGGGTAACACTTGGATAGTCTAAATTTAACTGTGTATAAAAATTAAAAACCGCTTTTCACACTTCATTTTTTTCATTTTTGCATAACCTTTAATTAAAAATTTTCCAAAAAAATGACCGCACTTTTTCTCATCAAAGTGTGGTCAAAAATTCAGCTATTTTTTAGTTTAAACATTTCTGGCTTGGTGAAGAAATAACAGCTGTGAGTTATTCAATATTTCTGTGGATAAAATTGTGATTGAGCAAATGGTGACTGTTGCATAACTCTTCTTAGCATTTTACCATCGATTTTTGAGAAGAAATTTTATCTTTAATTTCATGAAGATAACGCTTTTCCTCAGAAATTATCTTATTCACATTCAATCAAAAATTTTAGTGATTATTTTTCATACAAGCCTTTTTTGACTAATGCTAAATAGCGTTCCCATTCAAAATATTGACCTGGATCGATCTTACGACCAGGCGAAATATCGCAATGCCCAACGATACGATCGAGCGTTATTTTTGGATAAACTTGCATAATATCTCGTGTTAATGCAGCAAGCACTTGGTATTGCTCCGCTGTAAAAGGTTGTTCATTACTGCCCTCTAGCTCAATCCCAATCGCAAAATCATTACATTTATCGCGTCCTTCAAAGCAAGAAAGCCCCGCATGCCATGCTCTATCATCGAAGCTGACATATTGTGTCACCTTGCCATCCCGTTCAATTAAACAATGGGCTGACACACGAAATTGATAAATCTCTTCAAAATAGGGATGGATGGTTGGATCGAGTTTTCCTTGGAAAAAATC
>CAUGKJ010000181.1 GCA_959600045.1 uncultured Haemophilus sp. | reverse complement strand
ATATCACGGGCAAACTGTTCAGTTTGTGGAATCCCCCACTCACCAATAATCATGGTAAAAAGTACCAATGGAAGTGCCGTTTTCATGACGGCTAATCCAATTTTAAAGCGAGAAAAACCTGCGGATTGCATCACCACTAATTCACTTCGGCTGGCTAAATTACCTAACGCAATTACGGCTCCGAACAAGGCCGCCATTGGGAAAAAAGTTTCTACATCTTTTGGCATCGTTAAACCTGTATAAGCCACAGCTTGCCAAATATCATAAGAGCCTTTACCTACGCTACGAAATTGCTCTACAAATTTGATGATTGCCGAAAGACCTACTAACGTAAATAGTGTAGCAAAAATTGCCCCTAAGATGCTTTTACCGATATAACGATCAAGAGTATTCATCAACATTGTTATTATCCTTTTCTGAATACACGACGGAATTTATGCATAGCGGTGCTATCCCAACTATTCAGCACAATTCCTAAAATTAAAAAGGCGATATTTACCAACGGCATTAACAAACCTGCATCAAGCTTACCTGCGCCACCCGCAGATTTAAATGAGCTTTGTAATAAGAAGTAAATTAAATAAAGCAATAATGCCGGTAAGATTTTCGCAAAACGGCCTTGGCGAGGATTTACTTTACTCATTGGTACAGCAATAAGCGCCATTAAAGGCACCGCTAAAATTAAAGTAATACGCCAATGCAATTCTGCTTTGGCTGCGGGACTTTTATCTTTCAATAATTGTTCAAAAGATAATTCAGCCGCTTCATCACTTTCTGTATTTGTCTCTTGATGACCTAAATACGCTTGGTAATCATCAAAATGTGTAATACGGAAATCAGGAAGTACCGAAGTCCCTTCGACACGCAAGGTATTTTGTAAATTTAGCACTTGATCGCCATTTGGTAACGCTTTTAACTCACCTTTTTCAGCGGTAACCACTGATGGCTTCGTTTGCCCTTTGGCTTTCATTTGGAAAAGATAAACATCACTGATTTGATTACCATTAATCTTATCAATGAATAAAACGAAATTATTGTTACTTGTGGACATGAATTGACCCGAAGTCAACGCACCCATGGTGGGATTTGCTTTAGCATCTTCAACAATGGCTGCTTGTTTTTGAATCGCCCATGGGGAAAGCCACAAAGCGTTATAAGCTGCCAAGCCCGCAGTGAGTAAAGAAAGAATTAACGCCACGCGAACTAGAATACGTTGGCCTACACCGCAGGCTCGCATAACGGTGATTTCACTTTCTGCGTAGAGTCGACCGAAAGTTAGCAAAATAGCGATAAACAAACATAATGGCAACATTAATTGCGCCATTGTTGGCATCCCTAATCCGAGTAAAGAGAATACAAGATCGGCAGGCACTTTACCATTTGCCGCTGAACCAAGCACGCGAACAAGTTGTTGGCTGAAGAAAATTAAAAGCAAAATAAACAAAATCGCAATTTGGCTTTTAAAGACTTCTTTTGTTAAATATCGGGTTAATATCATTCTTTTTTCTAACTAAAAAACACGGGAAACTGGCTAATTTAGATGGCGTATGATACCTTATTTTCACTGATTTAAATAGCAAATTAGCAACATAAGGAAATAACATGAAATATCAAGCAAACTCAACCGCACTTTCTCAATCAACCGATTGCCTTATTATCGGCATTTATGAGAACAACGAATTTACAAAAAGTTTCAATGAAATTGACCAAATCACAAAAGGCTACCTCAGTCAGTTAGCCCAAAGCCGGGATCTTTCAGGTAAAATTGGCCAAGCGACTCTGCTTCATTCGTTACCAAATCTTGCCGCTAAACGCGTGTTAGTAGCAGGTTGTGGCAAAAAGGGGGAAACGACCGAACGCCAATTTAAACAAATCATCCAACGTGTTACCCAAACATTAAAAGAATTAAATATTCAACAAGTGGTAAATAATTTAACGGATGTGGAAATCAAAGATCGCGATCTATTTTGGAATGTGCGTTTTACTGTTGAAACCATCGAACATAGCCTTTATCAATTTGATGAATTTAAAAGTAAAAAAGCGGATGCTATCTCACTTCAAGAAATCATTTTTAATATCGATGACGCACAAGCTAAGCAAGCCATCGCAGAAGCTCAAGCCATTGCAAATGGTGTGAAAGCTGCGCGTAATATCGCGAATATGCCACCTAATATTTGTACACCGGCTTATTTAGCAGAACAAGCTAAAAAATTAGCTGAAACATCAACCGCACTTTCACTCGATGTGGTTGATGAAGAAGACATGACAAAACTTAGCATGAATGCGTATTTAGCCGTATCTCGCGGTTCACAAAACCCAGCTTATATGTCTATTTTACATTTCAACAATGCGCCTGATAAAAACGCAAAACCAATCGTGTTAGTGGGTAAAGGTTTAACCTTTGATGCGGGCGGTATTTCTTTAAAACCTGCCGCAGATATGGATGAAATGAAATACGATATGTGCGGTGCGGCTTCGGTATTCGGTACGATGAAAGCCATTGCTGAATTAAATCTGCCACTAAATGTCATTGGTGTATAAGCGGGTTGTGAAAACTTACCTGATGGCAATGCCTATCGTCCAG
The DNA here is from genome assembly GCA_959600045.1 of uncultured Haemophilus sp. GTDB lineage: Bacteria > Pseudomonadota > Gammaproteobacteria > Enterobacterales > Pasteurellaceae > Haemophilus_D. Next base: position 480 of record CAUGKJ010000181.1, on the reverse strand, counting down.
GTGATATTCTTACCACAATGAATGGTTTAACCGTAGAAGTATTAAATACTGACGCTGAAGGACGTTTAGTACTTTGTGATGCGCTCACCTATGTAGAACGTTTTGAACCGCAATATGTGATTGATGTCGCAACCCTAACAGGTGCTTGCGTGGTGGCGTTAGGTCAACATAACAGCGGCTTAGTTTCAACTGATGATGCCTTGGCTGAACAGTTATTACAAGCCGCACAACAAACTACTGATAAAGCTTGGCGATTACCGTTGAGTGAAGAATATCAAGAGCAATTAAAATCTCCATTTGCTGATTTAGCCAATATTGGCGGGCGTTGGGGCGGTGCAATTACTGCGGGAGCATTCCTCTCTAACTTTACGAAAAAATATACTTGGGCGCATTTAGATATTGCTGGGACAGCTTGGCTTCAAGGCGCCAATAAAGGTGCAACAGGTCGTCCAGTATCTTTATTAACACAATTCTTAATTA
>CAUGKJ010000180.1 GCA_959600045.1 uncultured Haemophilus sp. | reverse complement strand
GATAGCGCCTTTCGGAATGCTAAATGATAAATCATCAATTAAAGTACGGTCACCGTAAGATTTAGTGAGATGTTCTACCTCAATAACCTTATCACCTAAACGAGGACCAGGTGGAATAAAGAGTTCATTGGTCTCGTTACGTTTTTGGTATTCACCGGAGTTCAACTCATCGAAGCGTGCCATACGAGCTTTGCTTTTCGCTTGACGACCTTTAGGATTTTGGCGTACCCATTCTAACTCTTTCGCAATCGATTTTTGGCGCGCATTTTCAGCCGCTTGTTCTTGCTCTAAGCGTTTCTCTTTTTGCTCTAACCAAGAAGAGTAGTTACCTTCCCAAGGAATACCTTCACCACGGTCAAGCTCTAAGATCCAACCTGCTACGTTATCTAAGAAGTAACGGTCGTGGGTAATTGCCACAACAGTACCTTCGTAGTCATGTAAGAAGCGTTCTAACCATGCCACAGATTCCGCATCTAAGTGGTTGGTTGGTTCGTCTAATAAGAGCATGTCTGGTTTTTCGAGTAATAAGCGACAAAGCGCCACACGACGACGCTCACCACCAGATAAATGCTCAATTTTGGCATCCCAATCCGGTAAACGTAATGCATCAGCCGCACGCTCTAATTGGTTATCTAAATTATGTCCATCATGTGCTTGAATAATCGCTTCAAGGTTTGCTTGTTCTGCGGCTAGTTTATCGAAATCCGCATCAGGATCGGCATAAAGTGCATAAACTTCATCTAAACGAGTCAGTGCATTTTTTACTTCAGAAACAGCTTCTTCGACCGCTTCACGCACAGTTTGTTGCGGATCAAGTTTTGGTTCCTGTGGAAGATAACCGATCTTAATACCCGGTTGTGGACGCGCTTCACCTTCGAACTCTTTATCCACGCCCGCCATAATGCGTAAAAGGGTTGATTTACCCGCACCATTTAAGCCGAGCACCCCGATTTTTGCACCAGGGAAGAAGCTTAAAGAAATATCTTTCAAAATATGACGCTTCGGTGGCACCACTTTGCCGACACGGTGCATCGTATATACAAATTGCGTTGACATAATTCTCTCGATGTTATGAATAAAAGTGCGGTTATTTTACTTGATGTTTAGGGAATAAGCTATTTGAAAGGCAAAAAAAAACCACCCATACAGGGTGGTAGGAAAGTAGTTTAGCTATATTTATGATTATTTTATTTAGGAACTTTATGAATATCAAGCAATCACTTGACGAGACAGATAGTACATAAATTTCAGTTATAAGGGAAATGCGAATGAATCATTTTTTGATAAAAATCAATAAAATCATAGGATTTTTTACGTTTAGATTGATTTTTATTCGATTTTGATTAGGAACTGCTTGTGATAAAATCTGTCTATTCAATCATTTAGCCACTCTTTTTTCTTATTTATGTCTAAAAAATTACCTCTTGGATTATTGCTGATTTCGCCTTTTTCAGCACTAGCGCATCCCCACGCATTCATCGATATGCAAACGAAACCCTTAGTGAAAGATAATCAATTAATTGGTTTCTCGACGCAGTGGTTACTTGATGAAGCCAGTTCTTCAGCTGTCTTGTATGATGTGAAACAGGCAAAAGGGGATAAGGCAGCCCAACAGAAATTAGTTGATGAAGTCATGGCAAACGTTGTGAATGAACATTACTTTAGTTATGTCTTTGACAAAGAAAATCATAAAATTAAATACACAAAACACCCTGAAAATTACGGTATGCGTGTGAAAGGGAACGAGGTGGAATATTATTTTGATTTTCTTTTGGCACAGCCACAGGCCTTGCAAAATAATGAATTTACGCTGATGACTTATGACCGCACTTATTATGTGGCAATGCGGTATGCAGAAACTGGCAAAAGAGCGGTTGATTTTTCATCACTTCCTGCAAACTGCAAAGGCGAGGTGCTTGAACCTAATGTCGATGAAAAAATTCAATCTTACGCATCGTCATTGGATAAATCGCAAAAAAATGAAGATGATTCCCTTGGTGTATTGTTTGCGCAGAAAGTAAAAATTAAGTGTGAATAAAAATGAAGTTAAAACTGACCGCACTTTTCATTGGTTTATTAGCGATTATTTTCGCATTATTACCTTGGCTATTTGTGCAAGTTGCTGATTGGCAAAAAGCCTTTAATCAGTTGATTTCTGAAAATCTACACCAGATTCAAGCACATTCATCAACGGCAGGATTGTGGTTGATTTTTGCCGCCTTTTCTTATGGTGTATTACATGCATTAGGGCCTGGGCATGGCAAATTTATTATCGCTAGTTATCTTTCTACGCACAAAAGCCAACTTAAGACCAGCGTACGCTTAAGCTTGCTTTCCTCTCTCATGCAAGGTTTTGTCGCAGTTGCTGCAACCTCCATTGTGGTGGTGATACTTAATCTTTCCTCAAAATATTTTAAACTTAGTCAGTTATGGCTGGAACGTAGTGCTTTAATTTTATTAGTGCTGTTAGGGCTTTATTGGATCGCTCAAGGTCTGAAAGGCTTAAAGAAAAAACAAGCTTTTCGTATTACATCGATCCAATCATTACCAAAACAGATTGGAACAGTTTCGCCTTTTCGATATGAGCAAGGAAAAGTAAGCCAAACACAGTGTAGCTGTGGGCATCAACATCTACCGAATGATCAACAGCTTAAGCAATCAGGTGATTTAAAATCTCAGCTCTTAGTGATTTTGACTATTGGTATGCGACCGTGTAGTGGCGCTATTTTTGTGCTCTTTCTCGCTTATATGCTGGATCTTTATTGGTGGGGAATTGTAGCTACGTTTGCCATGTCTCTGGGCACAGGATTAATGCTTTCACTTTTTGCTGCGTTAGTACGCTATGCGAGAAATGTCGCAACGCGATTAGGCCATTGGTACGGTTTAACTGGTTCTAATCAAAAAGGTGAGGCCATGATCAAATGCATTGCGGGCGCAATTATGATCTTTTTTGCACTAAGCTTGTTATATGGCACGATGGAGGCTGTAGCAGGTGGCGCAGCCTTGTTTGGTGGGTAAAGAAAAGGGCAGCGTTTGCTGCCCATTTATTTGAAAATAGATTATTCAACCCAAGTG
>CAUGKJ010000179.1 GCA_959600045.1 uncultured Haemophilus sp. | reverse complement strand
CATATCCTAGCCCGTTTTATGGCAGCTTACTCGGTGAAATCGTTAATCAAAGCACGCCGTATTAGTATGACATGGATGGTAATTTGCCTCGCAGGTGCAATTGGTATTGGTTTCTTCGGCATCCCTTATTTCTTTGCCAATCCTGGTGTTGCGAGCGTAGTAAATAATGAACCAGAACAAGTGTTTATTGAACTGGCTAAATTGCTCTTTAATCCATGGATTGCCGGTATTCTACTCTCTGCAATTTTAGCGGCAGTCATGAGTACACTTTCCGCACAATTATTAATTTCTTCCAGTTCTATTACTGAAGATTTTTATAAAGGGTTTATTCGTCCAAAAGCTTCTGAAAAAGAACTCGTCTGGTTAGGTCGCGTAATGGTTTTAGTTATCGCGGGTATCGCCATTTGGATTGCACAAGATGAAAACAGCAAAGTATTAAAACTCGTTGAATTTGCCTGGGCTGGCTTTGGTTCTGCATTTGGCCCAGTCGTGCTTTTCTCCTTATTCTGGAAACGTATGACTTCATCAGCGGCGATGGCTGGCATGGTTGTCGGTGCAGTGGTTGTCTTTGCTTGGAAATCGGTGATTCCTGAAACCAGTGAATGGTTTAATGTCTATGAAATGATCCCTGGATTCATCCTTGCTAGCCTCGCGATTATTGTGGTTTCTCTCCTTTCCGCAGAACCTGAAAATGAAGTAAAAGAAACCTTTGAAAAAGCAGAAAAAGCCTATAAGGAAGCAAAATAATGATTGATTTTCGTCCTTTTTATCAACAAATTGCCACCACAAATTTATCTGCTTGGCTAGAAACATTGCCTTTGCAGTTAAAAGAATGGGAAAAACAAACCCATGGTGATTATGCCAAATGGTCAAAAATCGTGGACTTTCTCCCTGATTTGCAGGCAGATACTATCGATTTAAAAAATGCGGTGAAATCTGACCGCACTTCCCCACTATCAGAGGGCGAAAAACAACGCATTATCCATCATTTGAAGCAATTGATGCCGTGGCGAAAAGGACCTTATCATTTATTTGATATTCACGTGGATTGCGAATGGCGTTCTGATTTCAAATGGGATCGAGTTTTACCTCATCTTGCACCATTAAAAGATCGTACCATTTTAGATGTGGGCTGCGGTAGCGGCTACCATATGTGGCGCATGGTTGGTGAAGGTGCAAAAATGGTCGTTGGTATTGATCCAACCGAACTTTTCCTTTGCCAATTTGAAGCCGTTCGAAAATTATTAAATAACGATCGTCGAGCGAACTTAATCCCATTAGGTATTGAAGAAATGCAACCACTTGCGGCATTTGATACCGTATTCTCAATGGGCGTGCTTTACCATCGTAAATCACCGCTTGATCATCTCACTCAACTAAAAAATCAATTAGTAAAAGGTGGCGAATTGGTGTTAGAAACCTTAGTGGTTGATGGTGATGTGAATACGGTCTTAGTACCTTCAGATCGCTATGCAAAAATGAAGAACGTGTATTTTATTCCTTCCGTTGCTGCGCTCATTAATTGGTTGGAAAAAGTCGGCTTTACTAATGTGCGTTGTGTGGATGTCGCCACCACAACATTAGAAGAACAGCGTAAAACGGATTGGTTAGAAAATGAAAGTTTGATTGATTTCTTAGATCCAAATGATCACAGTAAAACCATCGAAGGCTATCAAGCCCCAACTCGCGCAGTGATTTTAGCGAATAAATAATTGCTTAAATAAAAAGTGCAGTCAAAAAACATGGGATTTTTTGACCGCACTTTGCTTTTTTATTTTAAAGCAATATGTACCGTAATCTCTTCACGATCGTGATACAAATGCTTCGCCTGAATATCAAATTCCAGTTCTTTTTCTGCTAACATCACCGCAAGATTTTCTAAGCACAACATCACTTCTTGATAACGTTTTTTCATTGGCAATTTCAAATTGAAAATAGTTTCTCGGCACCAGCCGTTAATTAACCATTTTCCAATTAAATTCGCAATTCGACTTGGTTGCTCCACCATATCACACACAAGCCAATCAATATGCTTACGTTTTGGTGGTTGGAATTTAAATCCATCTTCTGGGCAATGTTCTATTCTGCCAGTATCATGTAGGCTCGCCGCCATTTTGCCGTGATCAACCGCATACACAAATAAACCACGTTTCACTAATTGATAGGTCCAGCCGCCAGGGCAAGCACCGAGATCAACCCCTACCATATTTTCATTCAAGCGTTTACTTTCTTCATTTCGAGGAATAAAGGTTAGAATTGCCTCTTCCAATTTTAAAGTTGAACGGCTTGGTGCATCCGCTGGGAATTTTAAACGTGGGATTCCCATAAAGTGGGTGGAGTTATTACCAAGATAGGAATACCCCACATAGCAACAATTCGGCTGCGTGAAAAAACAATGCAAAATCTGACCGCGCTTTGCATTCGGCTTGCCTTGTAACCAACCTTTCTTTTTCAATGCTTGGCGCAACGGCACGGTGAATTTTCGGCAAAATGTCGAAAGCTCTTTGGCTTCATTCGTATCTGCTGTTTCAACAAATAGCTCTACCGCTTGCTTAAGATTAATGTCTTCTGCAATGCGTTCATATTGAGCCAGAATTGGCGAAATACGATCTTGAGGATCGAGATTTTCTAAGAGATCTGACACAACGATCATTTGACGTGCAAAAATCAAACGATTAAAAGGGATTTCTCGCGCTAAACGATCTGCATCACCTGGTTGATAGCATTCAAAAATGACATAGCCGCTGTTTTCTACCACGCGAGCAAAACCAAATACACCACGCTCAGAAGCTCGGTCGGTAATTTCTGCGGCCACTTCTTTTTCAAAGCCAATTCGACAATATAAGGCTAATTTATTCATATTTTCCCTAATTTTATTGAATCTTTAATCCATGTTCTAAAGGCTTGAATCTGTTCATCATCTAAACGATCTAAATGATTGACTACATAGAATGATTTCGGATCCCGTAATTCGGTTGGTAACACAATTTGCAGATGACCATTTTCAATTTCTTGCTGAGCCAAAATACGATTAGCCAGCACGATACCCTGACCATGAACAGCAGCTTGCAATGCCATAAATGTGTGGCTAAATAACGGGCCTTGCTGAATATTCAAATCATCTAATTTGAGATA
>CAUGKJ010000178.1 GCA_959600045.1 uncultured Haemophilus sp. | reverse complement strand
TTTATGAATATTTTTAAAGGTACAGCAATGTTAAAAGGAACAATGAAATTAAGCGCATTAGTCTTATCATTATCAATGATGACGTCAGGTTGTGCGTTAGCTGAATGGGCCAAAACAGTTGGGCAACCTCAACAAGCCGAAAATAAAGGCGTTGATATGTCTAAATTAAGTCCAGAAGAGCGAGCAAAACTTGAAGCTGAAATCAAAGAAGATCAAGCTCGTCTCGCCGCAGAAAAGCAAGCGATGCTAGAGATGTCATTAACGCATGAAATTGGTGAGCAAGATCTACAGTTCAAACCAATTTTGGCTAAATTATATGCCGATAATAAATATGACCTAATGTGGAAAGACAAGGCGGCTGAGAAACAATTCCTACGTGAATATGCCGCCATGGTTGCATCTGGTATTTCTAAACGTTCAGCTCAATCGTTAGTCAATTTACATAACGCTGAAAAAACGGGTGGACTCACCTATGATGTGTTGTTAAGTGACGCTTTCCTTGATTACTTGTATTACAGCAAGAACGTAAATCAACAAGCACAACGTTGGTTATACGCAACGAATGCTTATAAACCAGAATTACCAAATCAAGAAATTATTGACCAATGGCAAAGTGCAGTTAAAAACAATGCTGTTTCTGGTTTTATAAATGGATTATCTAACCATAATCGTTTATACCGTGAAACGGTACAAGCACTTCCATCGATGATTTCAGCTTCAGGTATTTCTGCGATGGGTAAAAAACTTGCTCTCAATGCTCAGCGTTTACGTGTTATTCCTGATTTTGAAAATGGGATTTTCGTTAATATTCCAAGCTATCAATTGAAATATTATCGTGATGGCAAAGCAATTTTAGAATCACGCGTTATTGTAGGGAAAAATGAACGTCGTACACCAGTGATGTACAGCCGTTTGAGCAATGTGGTGGTGAATCCACCTTGGAATGCTCCAACACGTTTAATCAATGAAGATATTTTACCGAAATTAAAACGTGACCCAGGCTACGCGGCTGCACACAACTACTCTATTTTGGACAGTAAAGGTAATACTATCGATCCTTACTCGATTAATTGGAGTAGTATTGGGGATAAATTCACATACCGTATCCGTCAAGACGCTGGCGACAGTGCATTAGGTAACTATAAATTTAATATGCCAAGCTCTGATGCAATTTATCTTCACGATACACCAAATCATAGCTTATTCAGCAAAAAAGACCGTGCATTAAGCTCAGGTTGTGTGCGTGTAGAAAAATCTGATCAACTTGCCTCTATTCTGTTACAAGAAGCTGGCTGGTCTGAAGATAAAAAACGTAACGTTTTAGAAAGTAAGAAAACAACGTCTGCGAGCATTCGTACAAATGATCCCGTATTCTTGTATTATGTAACTGCATGGGTTGAAAACGGCCAAACACAAGTTTTACCAGATATTTATAAATACGACGATGCAGCGACTTTTAATGGCATTGACTGGGCTGTTGTAAAAAAATATCTTTAAGCAATGTTCACGCTAGAACTTTTTAAAGAAAAAGTTGTCTAGGGTGAGAGATGGGTAATAAAAGAGACTAAAAAAATGGGTAACATTGACAAAAATCGTCGTAAATGGCTTTCATTAGGCGGCATCGTTTTAGGCGCGAGCATGATGCCGAGTACGGTGTTAGCAATGGTCTCTACCCCTAAACCGCGCATTCTCAGCTTCTATAATGTCAACACCAATGAACGATTAAGCGGTGAGTTCTCTGCAACAACTGGATTTAATCGTTCATTACTTGGTAAACTTGATTACTTCATGAGAGATCGCCGTACTGACCAAGTACGCCGAATGGATCCGAATCTCTTCATAAAGTTTTATCATTTACAAAGTGATTTAGGTTTACGTACTGCACAAATTGATGTGATTTGTGGCTATCGTAGTGCTGCGACAAATGCCATGCGTCGTAGACAAAGTCGTGATGTAGCAAGCAACAGCTATCATATTAAAGGCCAAGCGATTGATTTTAAAATCCCTGGTGTACCTTTAGCAAGATTACGCCAAGCGGCTGAAAATCTTGATAGCGGTGGTGTAGGATATTATCCGTATAGTAATTTTATTCACGTAGATACTGGCCCTGTAAGAACATGGCGTGGTGCATAAAAAACAGTTTAATTTTAGACCGCACTTTAGTGCGGTTTTTTGTTATCAACGATAAGGAAAAAAGATGAATATTGAAATTATTCCAGTTACAGCCTTTCAGCAAAATTGCTCTCTTATTTGGGATGATGAAAAAAATGCGGCAATTATCGATCCTGGTGGCAATGCGGAAAAGCTTATTCAACGCATTGAAGACTTAGAATTAAACCTAAAAGCAGTCTTATTAACGCATGGCCATCTTGATCATGTAGGGGCTGCTGAAGCGATTCGCGATCATTTTAACATTGAAATCTGGGGCTCACAGGAAGAAGATCGCTTCCTTTTTGAAAGTCTACCACAGCAATCTCAGCAGTTTGGCTTACCTTATATTTCTGCATTTACACCTGATCGCTGGTTTAATCAAGAAGGCGAAAAAATTCAAATTGGTGCCTTTACCTTTGAAATTCTTCATCTTCCTGGTCATACACCTGGCCACATTGGTTTTATTGAACATGAAAAAAATATCGCCTTTACCGGGGATGTTCTTTTCCAAAACAGTATTGGGCGTACGGACTTCCCTCGCGGGGATTTCGACACATTGATCTCATCAATCAAGAATAAATTATTTACATTAAATGATGACATGGTTGTCATTGCGGGACATGGCCCTTACACCACCATTGGACAAGAAAAACGAAGCAATCCGTTTTTGAAGTAAAGATCTGAATTTAGGGTAAAAAAAAGCTCCTAATTTCTTAGGAGCACCAAAAAGGAATTTATGAATAAAATCTCTAAAGTTTAGCTTTATCAAAGGAATCTCGATAAAACGCTGACGATTATATTGACATATTCTGACAAATGCAAGCTTTTTCTTTACACTAATTTACAAATCTTTACAGTTTGCTATTTTTATAACCACTTCGACGGCTTTTTCCATCCCTTCAAGGGTCACTAACTCATGTTTGCTATGGAAATTATAGCCGCCAGTAAAGATATTTGGACAAGCTAATCCTTTTTCCGCTAAAAATGCCCCATCGGTTCCACCA